>NZ_JBHSGO010000216.1:0-59786 GCF_042654485.1 Falsiporphyromonas endometrii
CGAGTGCAAAGATAGAGCATTTATCCATTCCCCTCCAAATGTTTTGACAAAAAAGTTTTGTGAATGACTCGGTGATTATGGCTTAACTGCCTTTATCCTTGTCGGTTAGGCGTGGAAAATATTTTTTCTTGTCCTCGGGAACAAAATACAAATTAGGGGTGAAATGCCATATTAAGGGGAAAAAGGGAGTGGTCGGGTGTTCTTTATTTGAAGAAGGTCCTGATAGCGATTCCGGTCTTTATTGACGAAGGTAATTATTTCGGCTTTCTTCTTTTTGCACACATGCTTTCCTTATATATATAGGTGATATGGGGAGAGTTATAGGAACAAAAAAGCGAGTTCCAATCATCTGCATGATTAGAGCCCGCCTTGGAATACTCGAGATTGTTTTGGGAGGTTTTACAAACAGTCTCTTATTAAAGAAGCCATTTCACCAAGAAACCTTACCACTCCTACCAGTTGATAGGCTCTTTTCCCTGACTAATAAGATATTCATTGGCCTTGCTAAAGTGTTTGCATCCGAAGAACCCTCTATATGCAGCCAAAGGAGATGGATGTGGAGCTTTGAGTATTAGATGCTTCTTAGGATCAATCATTGCAGCTTTTTTGCCGGCATATGCTCCCCACAACAAAAAGACAATACCTGACCTTTCGGAAGCAAGTTTTTGAATAGCTGCATCTGTGAAGGTCTCCCACCCTTTGTTTTGATGCGACCCGGCCTCTTTCGCCTTGACTGTTAGTGTTGCATTGAGTAGTAGCACCCCTTGCCTGGCCCAATCTATAAGATGTCCTGTTTTCATTACGGAAGGTCTTCCGAGGTCAGAAAATATCTCTTGATAAATATTTCTCAAGCTTGGAGGAATAGGGCAATTATCCGGCACCGAAAAAGACAACCCCTCAGCCTGCCCTGCTTCATGATATGGATCTTGCCCCAGTATCACCACCTTCACCTTATCAAAAGGGCACTCATCAAAAGCCCTAAAAATAAGTTTTGCCGGTGGATAGATAGGCGTAGGTCCGGCATATTCCTCTCGAATGAAGTTTGTAAGTATATCGAAATATAGCTTAGAGAATTCATCTTTCAGAGCCTCTTTCCAACCGGCTTCTATTCTAACGAGATCTGGATTCATAATTTTCTTTTCTTAGATTGGTTCTTTATTCGGAAGCCCCCTCTGTTATAGGGTCTATTTCTCCGAAATGTATCTTTCATTATTGGGGGACAAAAAGCAGACTTCATATGTTTCAGGCTCCATTCCCCCTGGTCAAAAACGGCAGCTACTACATCATAGCGGACCTTCATTCTAAGTTTTCTTAGCTTAATGTAGGCATTCGCAGCATAAACAATGTTCCAGATTTTCTGTTCATCCACCGCCATATAAGTACTAAAAGGTGTATTGGCTGTACGGGTTTTCACTTCGACAAAGACCAGCATACGGTGATCTTGACATATTATATCTATCTCTTTATTACGATAGACCCAGTTACGCTCCAAGATAACATAGCCCTTCTCCTGTAGCATCCTGCAGGCCAACTCCTCGCCCTCAATCCCAAGTCTGTTGTGTAGTGCCAATGTTACTTTTTATAGGATTCTATATGTCTTTTCTTCTTTTCTTCCAGGATTTTGTCGATAGCTATAAATATCCCGGTCTCTTCCACTTCTCCAAAAGAGTGATTAACAGCCGTTCCAAAAACCTTCATCTCCGGAGACAGCCCCATATATGCATTAATAAGAGGAGGAATTGTGATACCTATCGCCCTAATAATACGATTGAGTTCTTTGAAGTCATCTTTGATCGAGTCGGACGAGAAGATGTCTTTGGCATCCGACTCACTAAGATCAATCTTCAGGGGTTCAATAGGTCTGATCAACCCCTCTTTATCTTCGAAATGCTTCTTAAGAAAAAAGAGTATTAGATTACGAGCCCTTCTATCATACTGGGGGTACATAGTTACCTTCCCATAGAAATACTTTAGATTTGGAAGCGTAATGGTCAAAGCCCCAATACCATCCCAAAGGTTGTCCAAAGCGAAAATTGCTTTAGCCCCCTTAGCTGTCGATTGATAAGCCAACGTTACAAATGACCTTCCCAACTCTACCGTATAAGGGAGATAGTCTTGTACAAAGTTGTCACTAAAGTGAAACATATCCGCAGTAGCAAGTCGTGGCTGACCGGATTCGTCCATCTCCACCTCAGACCCATGCTTAAATCTATATCCTCCAATAATAGCTTTGTCAATTGGATCCCAGACGATAAGCTGATAGTAAGCATGCTCTCCCAAATCATACTCATCTATATCCAAGGCCTTACCGGTACCACCGCCATGAAATCTAAAAGCCTCTTCACGAAGTCTGCCAAGTTCTTTCATGGTATTTGGAGCTTCATCGCCTTTGAAGATATAAATCTCATTGCCGCCACGATTGGTGTGACGAAGCAATCTGTCCGAAGTTAGCTCCGGCTCAATTAAAGCCACATCAATAGGCTCATGAATAGGGAGAGGTTGATTACTATCTGTATTACACATCGTCATAAAGTTATTTCTTCTTTAGAGTATAAACAAGTTTGCGTATTGCTTGAGCAATCTCTTTTGGAGTCTTGCCATAAGAATCTATTTCACAAGGCATGATTGGCTTGCCAACATAAACATCAAAACGCTTATGCTTGACTCCGAACATCTCATGAGGCAAAAGGGCCATACCCACATTAAGCTTTATGCCAAACCATTTTCGAACAAGCTCAATATTGTAAAAAAGATTGGAGTTTTTCCCATCAAAGAATAGAGGGACAATGGGACGATCATACTCTATTGCCTGTTTGACAAAACTCTTTGCCCAGGGAAGATCCTGTATCTTACCATCTATTTTTCTCGAACATATGCCTGCCGGAAAGCTCACAAGTGGTATGTTGCTCTGAAGTGTTTGATCAAGCATCCTAACCGAATCCTTGGATTGTCGTCCAAACTTATTGACAGGAATGAAGATGGGTCTCAGAGGCTCCAAATTATAAAGCAAGTCGTTTACTACATACCTCACATCTCCATAATGTGTACCAACCAAATGAGAAATGGTAATGCCATCATAAGCGCCCAAAGGATGATTGCAAACGAATATACATCTGCCGGAGTCAGGCAAATTTTGAGGATTGATCCATTCAGACCTTACATCGAAATAACTCATCAACGCTTTCACGAAAGCAAGACCGGACAAATGTCCATAATTAGAAAGGATATAATTGATTTCGTCTTGATGGATAAGTTTTTCGAGTAGACGTACTACCACTCTTGGAGCAGTCTTACCACTCTTTTGCCTAATTATCTCACCAATATGTATTGACTGAACATCTTCCTTCATAATCTAAACATGTATGACATCCTAATACATAGGAGTACTTACACCAAAAAGAGACTGTCACCGACAACAGGCTCGTACACTAAGGCAAAGTTAATACATGTATCCCAAAATTTATACTTTGATGACATTCTAATGTAGATATAAGGTATGAAACTGCATTATTTTGCACAGTTGCAACAATTTCTCAAATGTCATTGACCTTTTTGAAGGATATTGGCAGCTTCTGCCCTGAGAAGAGATCTCCGCAACCTAAATGCCCAAATGGCTGCACCGGTACCCTTCATCATGGTACTTATGGCTATTGCCCACCAGATAAAATCCAATCCAAGCCCCAAGCCTACAAAATATATTGCCATCGGAATCCTCAAATAGTTTCCGGTGATACTGATAATTGCAGGTGGCACACTCTTACCAACACCATAAAACAACCCTTGAGTTGCAATCTCACACATCTGAAAAAGTTGAGAATACCCAATAATGCGCAAATAACTTCCGCCTGCAATGTATGCCATTTTCTCAGGGACAATCAACCCAAACAGGTTTGTTCCCCAGAAGACAAACAGCAATGTTCCAAACACACCAAATATGGAGGTATATAGCAATGTATATTTGTAGGCATCAAGCACTCTTCTATACTTTCGAGCGGCAAAATTTTGCGCTACCACACTCGACAGAGCTGTGGCAAATCCCTGAGATGTATTCCAGGTAATAGCTTCCAACTGTCCTCCTGTTGTAAGCGTGGCAACACCTATATGGCTTGCAAACCCACTCTGCACAGCAGCAGCTGAAGCTTCCCTTCCCATAAAGATATTGACAAAAACAAAGAGAGAATTAAGGACAGCCACCGGCAGTCCAATGCTCAATATCTTCTTGGAATATTTCCATTTGAGACTTGTAAAGAGGGCAATACCACCAAAAAGATGGTCCTTATATTTGAGTCGATACACAAAGAGTGCGAGCACCAAGGTCTGAGACAGCAAGGTTGCCCATGCAGCTCCCTCCACCCCCATCTTAAAGACAAAAATGAGTAAAGGGTCCAGAATCATATTGAGTACAAGGCCTACAGCTGATATTTGGAAGGGGATCTTACTCAATCCGGAAGCGTTGTATATGCCGCTGATGGCAAGAGAAGCAAAGAGAGAAGGCAAACCAAAAAGAACAATCCTTAAGTAATTGACCGCCACATCCTCGACCTCTTTAGGCAAGAGATAGAAACCAAATATATTCCTTCCAAATATTGCATAAATAATGGCCAAAGTAACAGAGATATAGAGCGACATGGTGATATTGTGAGAGGCGTATGTGGCTGCCATCTTCTTATCTTCAAGACCAAGGCTCTGCCCTACTGTCACCTCGCTACCTGTTTTATTGACATTCGAAATCGAGTTGGCAAGCCAAAGCAAAACCGAAGCCACACCTACGGAGGCCACAGCCTCTGACCCCAAACGCCCAAGCCAAGCCATATCGGTAAACGAATAAGCCATCTGAATGAAAGAAGTACCCATGATCGGCAATGCTATGCCGACCAACTGTTTCCTGATATTACCTGTTGTTAGATTTTTAGCCTGTGCCAAGTTTACTCTTCTATATAAATATGAAACATATACCTATCCAAAGGGGTAATCCCTCTTTGAGGGTGCAAAAGTACGATTATTATACGAACCCAAAAGATGCCTTAGACAGAAGACATCCAACAGGTCAATGTATAAGGGGCTAAATAATTTCTATATAAGCACTAAAACTGCGATTAGACAGGTTGCTGCCAATATTTAGACGGCCTCTCTTCAGTCTTCCGCTATCATCAAACTCGGGATCCAAATTGTCAAAAATACCCGGTGCAACAACAAAAGAGGCTTTGCATCCTTTGGCAATTAATCGATTATATAACTCAATAGCAAGATATCCCATCGTCTTTCTCAAGTTGATTTCGACAGCCGGATAACACGATAGATTGCCCTTTTCATCGTAGTATATAAGGGCGTCAATACCTAAATATCCTTCATAATACGGGGCAATATGCTCTTGAATAAAATCTTTGGATACATCCAAGATCTTATCACCCGAGCATTTGGGTAACCCATAGAATAGACTATCCTTTATTTGTTCTTGCGACATAAGGATATTGCCTGTATAACTTCCTCCTTGAGTAGTCTTAAAATACGAATAACCCAAAAAGCAACATTTCCCGTCCACAATCTTCCATTCCGTCGCAAAGTCTTGTTTTATAGGCAACCTCTTCTCCACCATAAGAGAAGATCCACGCTTCAATAGGTTCGATAATAAGGTCTCATCTTCCGCTCTCAAAGGATAATCAAAAGGGAAGACACCTCTTCCGGATGATGAGAATGGGATCTTAGCAATCAATTTGTGCCCCAAAAGCTCAACAATATGCGGCAAGTCGTCAAGAGATTCTATTTCTTGTGCTGTCAGATATTCAGGCAAATGCAATCTTTGACTAAGGTAAGACATCAATCGAGCGGCGGTTCTTCTATGTACAAGCTCTTTGAGATGCGACGGTCGTTCGGAATACTTTACCTGCCCAAATACTTTGGATATGGTACGCACAAAAGTTTGTTGCGCACAAAGTTGAGGTGCCCAAAAATCCAATTCGATTGGCAGGACAGAGTGTAAAGAAGGATTGGGAAGATAAGTTCCATTGACAAAATCCCTTGCAGTGATATCACACCCAAGGTACAAGGGCTCTTTATCTCCCGGGACATATACAACATCACTGGGATTTCCCAAGACACGCAACATTGGGGATAAATCTTCCATCATCCTTTGCACTAAGCGAGGAGGAGTATAACTGCTCATAGCAGGAAGATGCCAAGTTTCCTCACTACCGGGATTGAAAATAAACACTTTGGACATGGCAATAGCTACAAATACATCAAAAGCTTGTTACTTTCTTCCAAAGTCTGCCGGTATCTCCAACCATTGCTCCGTTTTCCACTTCAAGATCTTGTTGGGGTATGTATTTGCTTGAAGCCACTTCTCCGCTCTTTGTATAAGTTCGAAGATTACTTCATTCTCTTCAGTCTTCAAAAGAAGAGTGTTGCACTTCTTCTTTCGTACCCATGCCATACCGGTTTTGCTATCAGAATATATAGGAAGGGTCCACCCTTTTTGTTTACACAAAGCCAAAGCATGTACAATCGCTAAAAACTCCCCAATATTGTTGGTACCCTTCTTAAGTGGACCGATATGGAAGATTTGCTCTTTACTCTTTGTATATACACCTCGATACTCCATATCACCGGGATTGCCGCTACAAGCTGCATCTACAGAGATACTCTCCCAAATAGGGAAATCTGTCACCTGCGCTTCGCCGGGTCCGGGACTATCGCCATCAAAATCCATTCGTTTTGCCGGCCTTGGCGCATTGTAGTATCCGGCATCGAAAGCCTCCTGAGCCTCCTGTGGTGTAGGATAAGAGCGATACTTACACCCCGGGAAGCCATCCACCTGAGCCTTACAATCGAGCCAAGTGTCATACACACCGGGATGATGACCTTCCCAAACGACATACCATTTTCTTTTTGCCGCCATCAGAAGATCCCCCCGGCATATAGATTGTCGAAATTTACTTTTTGGTCTGTTGCCTCTTGCAGTTTAGACAATATTTCATTTAGCTCTGCAACTTTATCTTCATTGCCTTCTTCTTTGTACAATTCGATAAGGGCTTCAAGATAATCTTTGTTGGGCATCTCGGGATCGTTTACATCCTCCAGCAGTTCAATCGCCTCTGTTGTATCTCCTTTGGCACGATAAACTTTGGCCATACCCAAATGAGCATCAATAGAGAATGGGTCAAGGTCCAAAACACTTTGATAAAGGTTGAGAGCAGCGTCCAAATCTTCCCGACAAAAAGCCAAACGAGCTTTCATGATAGGTACATATTCCTCATCCGGCATCAACTCCTCAGCAAAATCCAAACTCTTGACAGCAGCATCAAAGCGTTTTAGAGCTATCTCCATTCTACCCTTCAAGAGAAAGAGTCCACCCGCCTTGGGATAATCCTTTATGAGTGTTTCTACAAGATCCACAGCCTCCTCTGTGCGACCCAATCCATCAAGAGCTTTAGCCTTGCATCTTGTAAATTCCAAATAGGTAATATCCTCCTCGCCCTCTTGGGAAGAAGCGTTGTCCGGCAAATCAGAAACATCATCTGATGAACATTCCCTTGAGACCTCGCCCAATGCCATCTCGGCATCCTTCAAAGCTTGCTCATAGGCCCCTTCTTCCAAACATTTTGTACATCTTCTATGAAGTGAAGGCAGGTGCGTCGGCTCTTCGTCCAACAGCAAATTGAGCTGTGTCATAGCCTCATCTTTTGCTCCGGCTGCAAAAAGCGTATCCATATAATAGTATCGGGTCTCAAACTGTGGACGCATCTCCAACGATTTGGCAAAAGCTGAAAGAGCAAATTGGTATTCATGCATCCTCGAAGCTCTGATTGCATCAAACTTCAATGTATCTGCTTGAAGTTCTCTGACTTTGTCATCTCTATTATCCTCTATCGGCTGTATATCTTCTTGAACCGACCGGATATGATCAAGCTCCGGCTTAGCTTCCTTTTTGGAAGAGCCAAAGAGTTTTTTCAATATTCCCATTTTTATAACGCTAATTTTAGTATTTCTTTGAAACCTCACACAAAAGGACAAAAAAAGCTCTCGACGAAGAGGTTAGACTCTTGGTCGAAAGCTCATTGTTGCTTCTTGACGTTCGGTACGAATGCTAACCGACCGTAAAGTTAGTGAATTCCAAACTCTTTCTTTATTCTATCCACATAATCAAGTTTCTCCCAACTAAAGAGCTCTACCTCCATATCAAACGGATCTCTATGGAAACTTTCGAAATGCTTGGTCACCTTCTTGGGATCTCGTCCAAAGTGACCATAAGCAGCCGTCTCTTCATATATAGGTTGTCGAAGATTGAGTCTCTGCTCAATACCATAAGGGGTCAAGTCAAAAATTGATGCAATCTTCTTGGCAATCTCTGCATCAGACATTTCAACATGACTTCTACCATATGTACGGACATAAATACTTATTGGCTCAGCCACACCAATGGCATAACTCAGCTGCACGAGCATCTCATCAGCCACACCTGCAGCAACCATATTTTTAGCTATGTGGCGAGCTGCATAGCAGGCCGAACGGTCTACCTTCGAAGGGTCCTTGCCGGAGAAAGCTCCACCACCATGAGAAGCCTTACCTCCATAGGTATCTACAATTATCTTGCGCCCCGTAAGACCTGTATCACCATAAGGACCTCCGATAACAAATTTACCTGTTGGATTGACCAGCAACTTAAAGTTATCCGTAAAAAGTTTAGCCAAACCAATCTCTTCATAATATTCCTTCACTCGAGGAATCAGATACTTGCGTATATCTTTTGCTATGCGGTCATGCATCGCACTATCTGCACAATCTTGAGCCTCTTTTGTTTCACTCTCAGGCAAGATAAACTCATCGTGTTGTGTGCTGATAACTATTGTATCAATACGAAGGGGCTCCCCATTGTCAGAATATTCAATTGTTACCTGACTTTTGGCATCCGGACGAAGATAGGGCATTGGGCTATCTTTCATCCTACGAATATCCGCCAGTTCGACCAAAAGCGCATGAGCTAAATCTATGGGCAAAGGCATATAATTGGAAGTCTCTTTTGTGGCATATCCAAACATAATACCTTGGTCACCGGCTCCCTGCTTCATACGATCTTCACGATCTACACCACGATTGATATCATCGCTCTGTCCATGTATAGAATTAAGAATACCACAACTATTGCCATCGAAGCGATACTCGTTTTTAGTATATCCTATTCGATTGATTACCCTACGTGCCGTAGTATCAACATCCACATATACATTACTATTGATTTCTCCCGCTAAAACAACCTGACCGGTAGTTACCAAAGTTTCACAAGCAACCTTACTATCAGGGTCCAAAGCCATAAACTGGTCTAAAATTGCATCCGAAATCTGATCGGCAACCTTATCTGGATGCCCCTCGGATACAGATTCTGACGTAAATAAATAACTCATATCGTTATGTTATTAATAAACTAACCATGATCAAGACGCAAACACGAACTGCCTCGATCATCAAATATCATAATAAGTTATTGTGGAGACTGACTGCAACAGCGACAGAGGGTCGCATTGCTTTGTCGATGTAGGACAAAGGTTTAGCATTTTTTCGCGTGGTTGCAAGCTTCACAAATCCTTCCACGTTTGCGCTGCAAAGGTAGAAATATTTCTTAGAATACAAAACAGAAAAACCAAAAGAGATGACATTAAACAACAAGCAATCCAGTTGCATATAACGCACTCTTTTAGTACCTTAGCATATAAATAAGAACAAAAACCATGGAGATAATCATATTACTTACCCTATTTTTGATTGGTATGATGCTTGGCGGATGGAGCCTCCAAGCAGGTAAGATATGTGTCTTCGGATCAGAGGAGATGGCCATACACACAACCTTCAAAAGAAACCGGGCTGTGAAGCTCGCAACAAAAGGCCTCCGTTTGTTAAATATTGTTGCCTCACACAGTACTCTAAAAGGGGCTCAAACAACCCTTATTTATACCGATATTCATACATTTTGGGGTTAGGGGAATCTGACCCTATACGCACTTTGCCCGTTTTATTAGTACGAAACGGGCTTTTTTATGCGCTATTTTAACAAAATAGCTCGCGCAAGAAGCAATCCGTTCTCGCGCGACTTTCAATCTGATCTCGCGCGACCTTGACATGCAAAGTCGCCCTACTTCGGGTGCAACCTCGCGCGAATATAGGTTCAAGGTAGCGCGAGAATGGATTGCAAGTCGCGCGACCTTACAAAAAAGGCGGCCTGAAGTGGATTTTTAAGCCGCCAAATTGTCCATAAAAAGTAGCTTATACATCTATTAACATTTATATAGGACGGTTTCGTACTATCTATTTTGTGTTATGAGAAGAATGAGCCCGTTTTTACGTCAAAAATGGCAATTTTTCAATCCATAAAAGGCTTGGATTATTAACATAATTTATCTAAAAAGAAGCTTATTGAGAGGGGTTAGAATGACAATATTTGCCTTCCGAAAAAAGATATTTTAGGCAAAAAAATAGTTTATGTAAGCTCTGTTTGCTTATCATTTGAAATAATCTTTTGGCACAAATAAATCTTAAGATACTCTTTAGTTAGCCTTTTATTTTGTTATTTTGCTAATGATATTGGATATTAGGTATCTTTTGCGTTCTTCCATAAGGAATTATTACTCACTTGAAGAGGCACAAATGATACAGAAGAATTAAATATATGAATACAGAACCAATCATATTAGGAATTGAAAGCTCATGCGATGACACGTCGGCAGCTGTTGTTTGCGGGCGCAAATTGCTGAGCAATGTCATAGCTTCACAGGCTGTCCATTCTGCATACGGTGGTGTCGTTCCCGAATTGGCATCGCGAGCACACCAACAAAATATTGTACCCGTGGTTAGTGAAGCTATTAAAAGAGCCGGTATCACTAAGTCGGACATTGATGCCATAGGCTTTACCCGTGGACCGGGATTGCTTGGATCTCTTCTCGTTGGCAATGGATTTGCCAAGGGATTGAGTATGTCTATTGGTGCGCCACTTGTAGAGGTCAATCACCTTCATGCACACGTATTGGCCCACTTCTTATATGAAGAGGGGGAAGAGGATCATGCGCCCGAATTTCCATACTTATGCTTGTTGGTCTCAGGCGGCAATTCACAAATCCTCGTTGTCAAATCTCCCTTCGACATGGAATGTATCGGCCAAACGATTGACGATGCTGCAGGAGAAGCCTTCGACAAATGTGCCAAAGTAATGGGACTTGGATATCCGGGCGGTCCTATTGTCAACAAGCTTGCAAACATAGGTAACGCCAAAGCATTCACCTTTGCCAAACCCAATGTGCCCGGCTATGACTACAGTTTCAGCGGACTTAAAACAAGTTTTTTGTACACGCTCCGCGATGAGCTCGAGAAGGATGCCAACTTCATAGAAGACAACAAGGCCGATCTTTGTGCCTCACTACAAAGTACGGTGATAGATATATTGATGAAGAAACTTCGAAAGGCAAGTAAAGATCTCGGTATCAAAAGAGTAGCAGTAGCCGGTGGGGTATCTGCCAATACAGGACTGCGTGCTGCGTTTGAAGATCATCGAGACAGATATGGATGGAACATTTTTATCCCCAAGTTTGCCTACACTACCGACAATGCGGCCATGGTAGCTGTAACAGCTCAGTTTAAGTACCTTGCCGGAGAAACTTGTCCTCTCAATCTACCTCCTTTTGCAAGAGTAACAGTGTGATATAATCAGCTTATAACAAATGAGCAACAACCCTTTGAAGTCTACAAACATTATGGGTATCGAAACAATCATACAAGAAATAGCCACAATCCTTACCAATCGCAAAGAGACACTTTGCACAGCAGAGAGCTGTACAGGTGGTATGTTGGCGGCCGCATTTACCTCCATACCCGGAGCATCCGAATACTTCAAAGGAGGCATCATCTCATATACCTATGATGTCAAAAACAACCTTCTTGGAGTCCCATTGGAGGATCTTGAGAAGTATGGAGCTGTAAGGTCTGAGGTAGCCCTTCAGATGGCAGTCGGAGCCAAAGAACAGATGCAATCTACATATTCCATCTCCACCACAGGAGTGGCAGGACCGGGGGGAGGAAGCCCCGATACACCGGTTGGCAGTGTGTGGGTAGGCTTGACTTCACCCAACGAGACTTATACAAAATTACTTCACCTGAGTGGAGACAGAAAGCAAATTATCAATTCTGCCAGGGAGGAAGCAATCCGGCTATTTAGAGATTTACTTAATCGGACAAATCACTAACTCTCTTCTTTAATTGTCAAAACAAATAATAAATATGAAACGAAATCACCTCTTAATTATTGGAGCAACACTACTTCTCTTTTTATCGTCAACGATAAACCTGTTGCACGCTCAAACATCTTCAGATATGATTTGCCGAATTGGTATGCAATATCAAATTAGCAAAAATAAATCTTGGGGACTCAATAGACCTGTCATCATTACGGTAGAACCCGGAACTCCCGCAGCTAATGCCGGACTTATGCCCGGTGATATTATCGAAAAGATCAACGATATGTCGACAGATGCTATGACTGAATCTCAAATCAACCGTATCATCAAAACACAATCTGACAATATCCTTTTGCAAGTGAGCAATTTTAGCCGAAAGAACAAGCCTGTCATCCTTAAAAGATCTTGCAAATCGCGCTATGTCTTTAATGAAAATGACTTAGCTTCTGCCTTTGCATTTTATAGCTTGGAAGACGAGTGTGAAAGAAAACTTGTCTACCCTTTCTATACAAAATTTGATCCCAAATTTTCACTCGAGAAGATTCATACTTTTGCTTTTGCCGCTTCCAAAGACCAAACAACTGCGACAATTGATAAAGATATCTACAATATCATAGCGGAAGATCTCACCAAAAAAGGGCTCAAAGAGGACAGCTTTAATCCGGATATTGTGATTGATTGTTTCTACTCGATGACAAAAAACAAAGAGCACAACAACGATTACTCTTCTGAAATTCCAAAAAATACATTTAGATATAGTTTTGATGAGCATAAAATGGTGTCTACACCTTTCTTGCCTGTAGGAGCACCCAAGATGGCAGCCAACTATACTCTGACCTTAGGCATACGCATTCTGGATGCAAAGAATACAGATCTTTTACTTTGGCAATCAGAGGCCGAAGAGCTTCTCTCCAAAGCAATGAGCATTCCTCAATATGCCAAGCTATCGATACCTATGATGCTCATGCAATTCCCATTTGTACGTTACAAAGTCAATCCGGTGTTTCTAATTGCACAACACAGACACTATTATACAGGTATCAATTACAACATTGCCGATCCCTCGGTTGTGGCAAGTGTCGATCCCAACTCTCCGGCTTCTGAAGCAGGTATTGCCGAAAATGACCACATCCTGAGTATAAATGGTCAAGAACTGAAGCAAAATACTGCCACCAGTTTATCTGAAGATTACAAAAAGTTTATCGATGCCACCCTCAAGTATCGCGATCCATTAACTTCTTTTACAGATGCCAGAGGTGTCGAAAGATGCAGATATTGGGATACAAGATATTACAATAAGATTGCCAAGTTGTTTGGCTCAACCAATAAGTATATTACACCTTTTGCCTATATCTTTGGATTTAGACCCTATGTCAATAGAGACCATATTACTTCTATCGTATTTGAAGTCAACAACAGAGACGGCAAAAGAAGTATTATAGTACCTCCTGTCCTTGTAGAAAATTCTTATGTGACACTTTATTAATGATTCAATGAGCAATTACCCTCCCTACCTGGGACATAAACAACAATTTAAAGTCAATAGGCTTACCGAAATTGGAGCTTATATTGATGGTGGCGACACCGAAATACTTGTTCCCGTCAAGTATCTGCCGCAAGGTATTAGGCCCGACGATATGTTGGATGTCTTCATCTACCATGACAATGAAGGAAGGCTGATCGGGACAACCCTTTCACCCCTCATTGAAGTTGGAGAAGTGGCAGCCCTCAACTGCGTCAGTGTAACCAACCATGGAGCATTTATGGAATGGGGCATTCAAAGAGACCTTTTTGTACCTTTTGCAGAGCAAAGCGATGAAATCGTTGAAGGTCGCAAATATTTGGTATATGCCTACATCGATGAGGTAAGCGGCAAAGTGGTTGGATCGACCAAACTGTCAAAGCACCTTGGCAATCTGCCACCACAGTACAATCCCGGAGATAAAGTTTCGGGGGTCGTCTATGGCAGAAACGACTTTGGATATCGAGTAGTCGTAGATAATAAGCATTGGGGGATGATTTATTACAGTGAAGATGCGGTCAACTATCATCATGGAGATCGCGTCGAACTATATGTTGTACGACTTAGAGAAGATGGCCGGATAGACCTCTCCATCAAGCCGGTTGGACTAAAAAGAATCACCAACAGTGCCGATAAACTGCTCGACCTACTCAAAAATAAAAAGAGACTCCCCATAGGAGACAAAAGCGATCCGCAAGAGATTCGCAAGCAAACCGGACTCAGCAAAAAGGCTTTCAAGATGGCTGCGGGTATTCTTTACAAAGAACGCCTAATCAAAATTGGACCTGACAGCATCGAGTTGGTATGAAAAGAATAACTTTGAAGTATAGAAATTTGAATAATATGTATAGAAGCAAAACATGTGGCGAACTTCGCCTCAGCAATGTTAATGAAGAGGTTACCCTGTCAGGATGGGTACAGAGAAGTCGTAAGATGGGCGGTATGACCTTTGTTGACATCAGAGATCGATATGGCATTACGCAACTTGTATTCAGCTCTGACAATTCATCCGAAGAGATGCTTACTCAAGCAGAGCATCTTGGTAGAGAGTTTGTAATTCAAGTAAAGGGTACGGTAGTGGAGAGACAAAACAAAAACACTCAAATACCTACCGGAGAGATTGAGATTATGGTCAAAGAACTCGTTATCCTCAATCGCTCAGAGACTCCCCCCTTTACCATTGAAGATGAGACTGACGGAGGTGATGATCTTCGCATGAAATATCGCTATCTTGACATTCGCCGAAACGCAGTAAAGAACAACCTTATACTTAGACACAAAATGTGCCTTGAGGTTAGACATTATTTGGATAGCCTGGGCTTTATCGAAATAGAGACTCCGGTACTTATCAAATCTACTCCTGAAGGTGCCAGAGACTTTGTCGTTCCTTCCCGCATGAACCAAGGACAGTTTTATGCCCTTCCTCAATCTCCTCAGACATTTAAGCAGCTACTAATGGTAGCCGGAATGGATAGATACTTTCAGATTGTCAAGTGCTTTAGAGATGAGGACCTAAGAGCAGACCGTCAACCCGAATTTACACAGATAGACTGCGAGATGAGTTTTGTGGAGCAAGAGGATGTGATCAGCACATTTGAAGGTATGGCCAGACATATCTTTAAGAAACTCCGCAATATAGACCTTCCGGAGAAGTTTGAACGCATATCTTGGCACGATGCAATGAGATATTATGGCAGCGACAAACCGGATCTAAGATTTGGTATGAGGTTCTGCGAAGTAATGGACATTATGCAAGGTCATGGATTTGGTGTCTTCGACAATGCTGCCTATGTAGGAGGTATCGTTGCTGAGGGTGCGGCAAAGTTTACCCGCAAGGAGATTGACTCTCTTACTGACTATGTCAAACGTCCACAAGTCGGAGCAAAAGGGCTTGTCTATGCGCGCATCAATGAAGATGGATCGGTAAAAAGCTCCGTAGACAAATTCTATCAACAAGATGTTCTTCAAGCATTGGCATCTAAGATGGGAGCAAAAGCAGGTGACCTAATACTTCTAATTAGTGGTGATGACGCCATGAAATGTAGAAAACAGCTCGGTGAACTTCGTTTGGAGGTTGCTCGCCGATTGGGACTTATGGATAAGGATAACTTTGCATGTCTCTGGGTTGTGGACTTCCCTCTTCTCGAATGGGATGAAGAGACCCAAAGATATTATGCTATGCATCACCCATTCACCTCTCCTAAACCGGAAGATATTCCTCTACTTGACACAAAACCCGGAGAAGTGCGTGCCAATGCCTATGATATGGTTATCAACGGTGTTGAGGTTGGCGGAGGATCTATCAGAATCCACGACAGCAAACTTCAGCAAAAAATGTTTGAAGTGCTTGGCTTCACTCCCGAAAAAGCAGAAGAGCAATTTGGCTTCTTGATGAATGCCTTCAAATATGGAGCTCCTCCTCATGGTGGTATTGCCTATGGTCTTGACAGATGGGTATCGCTCTTAGCCGGACTGGACTCCATCAGAGACTGCATAGCATTCCCAAAAAACAATTCGGGACGCGATGTCATGATCGATGCTCCATCTCAGTTGGATGATCTTCAATTGGACGAGCTTGCACTTAAGGTGATTGCTTCAGAAGAAAACAAGTAACACGAAACAATGATTCTTAAAGAAATTATATCTGCTCTTGAGGAGGCGTTTCCTCTGAATAGACAAGAAAACTTTGACAACTCGGGGCTTCAGATAGGAGACCCCGAAGTCGAGGTTTCAGGAGCTTTGCTGGCAATTGATATAGATGAAAAGGTGTTGAGCGAGGCCAAAGGAAAAGGCCTTAACCTTGTAATAACTCACCACCCTCTGCTCTTTCATCCGGCCAAGCGGATTACACCCTCTTCTTATATAGAACGATGTATCACCTATGCTATTCGTCACGAGATAGCGATTTATGCTGCACATACCAATGCGGACAATTCGTTGCCGGGACTCAATACAATGATGGCAGATATAATAGGTATGGAAAAATGTATCCCTCTTCAACCACGACAAGAAGACAAAAGTCAGGGTGGCGGACTAATCGGAAACTTAAAAGAAAAGGTTTCAATCGGATCCTTCCTTAGAAACCTCAAGCAAATCCTCCCTGCACAAAGGATCTGCTACAGCAAATGCAATCCGGAGCAGTTGATACAAACTGTGGCCATGTGTACGGGTTCCGGAGCTTTTATGTATTCCATAGCCAAGGAATTGGATGCAGATATTTTCATTACCGGAGAGGCTAAGTACAACGATTTTTATGATGCTCAAGATGGACCAACACTTATTACAGCGGGCCATTTCGAGACAGAATGGTTTTCTGTAAAACTATTCAAGTCGATTATTTCAAGCAAATTACCTAACTTTGCATGTCAAATAAGTGAGCAGATGAGTAATCCTGTAAATTATCTATAAATTTAAGCAGATGGTTAAAGACATAAATAAAAAAGCAGAGGGTGCTGAAAAGCCTGAACAGACAGTTGAAGACAAACTGAAAGCGCTGGCTCTACTACAAGAGACCCTCTCAGATATTGACAGAATCAAGAAGTTAAGAGGAGAGCTACCCCTCGAAGTACAGGATTTGGAAGATGAGATCGAAGGGAAAGAGACTCGTCTTGCAAACTTCACAGCAGACAATAAAACTTTGTCTCAAGCTGTAGCTGCAGAGAAAATCAAGATGGCCAAATCCAAAGAGCTTATCGAAAAGTACAAAGCTCAGTTGGATATGGTTAGAAACAACAAGGAGTTTGACAACTTGCAGAAGGAGATCGAATTCCAAGAACTTGAGGTTAAGCACTCTGAAAAGAAAATCAAAGAAGCAAATGCACAAATTAGTGCTCGCAAGGTAGAGATTTCCGATCTTAAACTTCATATCGAAGGAAGAAAAGAAGACCTTAAGAATAAGAAAGGAGAATTGGACGGCATCATCGCTGAGACTCGCCAAGAAGAGGAAGAGCTTCGCGAAAAAGCAAAAAGCCTACAAGAAAATATCGAGCCAAGACTTCTTAACGCATTTAAGAGGATCAGAGAAGGTGCTCACAATGGATTGGCCCTTGTACCGGTAGACAGAGATGCTTGTGGTGGTTGCTTCAACAGTATACCTCCTCAAAGACTTCTGGAAATCAGGCTACACAAAAAGATCGTTGTATGCGAATATTGCGGAAGGATTATTGTGGACCCAGTACTGACTACAGATGGCGAGCCAATGAAACCAATGAACGACGAAGAAAAGAAAACAAGAAGGAAGAAGTAAAGACAACCTTCAAACAAATATTCCAAAAGGGGATGTGTCCACACCAAATTATAAGACACATCCCCTTTTTATCCATTAACATATCCTTAAATCCCCAATAACCTCAAGCCTTCAATATCCCTTATTCGCTTTCTCTCCCTTAATTCGTTACTTTTGTATACAGAATTAGGAGCTATTTTGAATTTATTTCGAAACAGAGTCCAAATCAAAAGCAAACATTATCATAATGGTCCAATGAAGAAAATACTTTTCTCAATGATTGGTTTATTCCTCGTGGTAGGAATAGTTTCTTGTAAAAAGAACACCAATCCTAAGCTTGATATATCCATTAACAAGTTGACAGACCCCACCCTTTGCATCAGTTATGTTGGAGATAGTGTAACTTACAATGACACCCTAAAGATTGAAGGAACAAAGTTTCAAAAGACATTGTATCCGGACACAGCTCTTTACAAACAAGTCGTCGTATCTTTCAACAAAAACCAAGGCTTTGTTTTCTATGTATTGGATAAAGAAGGAGTCTGGGTCAAGAAGAAAAATATTGCCGATAGCAAAGCCACAAAGAGCCTATGGGAAAATACTTTGGACAATGTTTTCTTCTTAAGCAACATCGATAAAGAAGAACATGCGTTTGCAGACTCTACTCAAGCTCGATTGCTGGTCTGCTTTCCAAATCAAAAAGCAGACTCTACTATATTGAATAAGCTCAAGGCTGATACAACCGGCTTATTTATTTGCGTATTGACCCCGGTTGACAGTATTGCCGAGAAGACAGGCAAAGCCTTCAAGATACCCAAAGGACGTACATACTCGGATTGGTCCGGTCAAATTACTGATGAAATAATAACTCCCTTTCATATAAATCATTTGCCGGCGCTGGTCTCTATCGACAGTGTGCGTCGTGTCAAGCGTACTTATATTTAAGGAGATTATATGTTGGTAAAGACTTATGCAGCAGCATTACAAAGTATTCATGCAGAGATAGTAACTATAGAGGTTAATGTTAACGAAGGAACTTGGTTTCAACTCGTTGGACTACCGGACGCAGCTATACGAGAAAGCCATGAACGCATTAAGTCTGCAATAGAGATTGCCGGGTATGAAATGCCTTGTAGCAATGTCGTTATCAACATGAGTCCGGCAGACTTAAGAAAAGAGGGAGCTGCCTACGACCTTCCATTAGCAGTTGGATTGCTGGCAGCAGATGAGCAACTGCCTTATGAAAAGCTAAATGAGATTATGATGATGGGAGAGTTGGGACTGGATGGCAAACTCAAACCAATCAAAGGAGCTCTTCCAATAGCTATGCTGGCTCAAAAGGAGGGTTACAAATCACTGATTATACCAAGAGAGAATGCACGAGAGGCTGCTGTCGTAAAAGGGCTCAAAGTTTATGCCGGAGATAATCTCAAAGAGATATGCAACTTCCTCGCGACAGGAGAAGAGCCGGAAATTATCGAGATAGATACAGATCAAGAATTGCACATCCAACAAGAGCAGATAGAGGCTGACTTCTCCGATGTAAGAGGACAAGAGAATGTCAAAAGAGCCCTCGAAGTTGCAGCAGCAGGTGGTCACAATGTCCTGATGATTGGAAGTCCCGGAAGTGGAAAATCAATGATGGCCAAACGAATGCCGGGCATACTACCCCCATTAAGCATGGAGGAGTCTTTGGAAACGACCATGATATATAGCGTAAGTGGAAAGCTCAAAGCAAATACAACCTTAATGACCAAAAGACCATTTAGATCTCCACATCATACCGTCTCTCCCGTGGCACTCGTCGGGGGCGGGACACATCCCAAACCCGGAGAAATAAGCCTTGCTCACAATGGAGTCTTATTTTTAGATGAATTAGCTGAATATAATAGAGCCGTTTTGGAGGTGATGAGACAGCCCTTGGAAGATCGAAAAATCACTATTGCAAGAGCCAAATATACCGTAGACTACCCCGCATCCTTCATGATGGTGGCAGCAATGAATCCATGCCCTTGCGGATACTACAACCACCCTACACGAGAATGTACATGCCCTCAGTACAAAATACAGAGATACCTCAGCAAGATATCAGGGCCACTCCTGGACCGAATAGATATACAGGTAGAGATTGTACCGGTGCCCTTTGAGGAAATATCAGATACAGAGCCTGCAGAAAGCAGCAAAAAAATTAGACAAAGAGTGGTAAATGCAAGGAAAATACAACAAGAAAGATTTAAAAACGCCAAACATGTTCATTGCAATGCACAAATGACACCCGCTCAGATCAGGAAGTTCGTTCGTCCGGACGAAGAAGGTTTAGAAAGACTCAAACAGGCTATGGATCGCTTTGGTATATCAGCAAGAGCATATGACCGAATACTTCGCGTAGCACGAACAATTGCTGACCTCGAAGACTCGATAGACGTAACCTCAAAACATATCGCCGAAGCAATCAGCTATCGCAACCTCGATCGTAAAACTTGGGGACAAAAGGCATTCTAAAAGAAATACTGTTGTTATTGGCATATCAAAAGCTATAATCTATAATTGACTTAGCTAAAGATGAGCAAAAAAGCTTCAAACAATCATTGTCTATTCGTCAAAACCGATGTGATATAGCTATCTTTGTTGTTGATGAAGACAGATTTTGATATACACAATCAAGAAACTCCGATCAATATTGATGATCAGGATATAGACAAAGCTCTGCGCCCAAAAACTTTCGAAAGTTTTAATGGGCAAGACAAAGTTGTAGACAATTTGTCTGTCTTTGTCAAAGCAGCCAAATTGCGCAAAGAAGCTCTTGATCATGTGCTTTTGTATGGTCCTCCCGGACTTGGCAAGACGACTCTTTCCAATATCATCGCAAACGAATTGGGAGTTGAGATGAAGATTAGTTCGGGACCTGTGTTAGAAAAACCGGGAGACTTAGCCGGGCTGCTAACATCCCTTGAGCCCAATGAGGTGCTGTTTATTGATGAGATTCACAGGTTATCCCCGGTTGTAGAAGAATATCTTTACTCCGCAATGGAGGACTATCGAATAGATATTATGTTGGACAAAGGACCTTCGGCAAGATCTATTCAAATTGAACTAAGTCCGTTTACCCTAATCGGAGCTACTACCAGAAGTGGTCTTTTGACAGCTCCTTTAAGAGCGAGGTTCGGGATTAACCTACACCTCGAATATTACGATGTGGACACCATCACATCCATCATCGAACGATCAGCGAACATTTTACAAGTTCCATGCGAAACAAAAGCGGCTCATGAGATTGCAAGAAGAAGCAGAGGGACACCTCGTATAGCTAATGCATTGTTAAGGAGGGTAAGAGATTTTGCCCAAGTAAAAGGGAATGGATCTATTGACCTTGATATTGCTAATTATTCTTTGGAGGCCCTCAACATTGATACGTTTGGATTGGATCGAACAGACAATAAAATCCTGACAACAATGATAGACAAATTTGATGGAGGGCCTGTCGGATTATCGACCATTGCAACAGCTATCGGTGAGGATCCGGGCACGTTGGAGGAGGTTTTCGAGCCATTCTTGATTCAACAAGGATTTATCAAACGGACGCCAAGAGGAAGAGAGGTGACAACATTGGCCTACCAACATCTGGGAAAGACTCCAAAATCTTTTCCTCAAGAACTATTTCCGGATTTTGAAAACGAATAAAACAGGCCTAATGTATCTCATTATGAAAAGAGGGTTGGTAGAGATAATCTCAACCCCATTCAATCACAAGTTTTCCAATCCTACAAGATCTTCTTACATATATGAGAAAAGACCAATGTGCTAACTAATAAAACATTTATATTCAATGCTATATCTAAAGATGATTAGTTTAGTAAAGCCATTTGGTCATGAATTTTAGAACGACAAAGTTTATTTATGAGATTTGACGAATTTAACTTGTGCAATGAAGTACTGGATGGTTTAGATGCCATGAACTTCGAAAAAGCGACACCTATTCAAGAGGTTGCAATTCCTGCAATCTTGGATGGTGAAGACATCCTGGCTTGTGCACAAACTGGAACCGGAAAGACGGCAGCATACGTATTGCCGGTCATCAGCCAACTACAAGAAGGAAACTATCCACATAATGCGGTCAATGCAGTTATCATGACACCAACACGTGAATTAGCTCAGCAGATTGACCAACAAATTGAGGGATTCTCCTATTTCCTGGATATCTCAGCAGTTCCAATCTATGGAGGTACAGATGGTATTGTATGGGAGCAACAAAAGAGAGGTATGGAAATGGGCGCTGATATCTTGATTGCAACCCCCGGACGACTTCTTTCACATCTAAATATGCTTTCTGCCGATCTGTCTCAAGTATCATTCTTTATTTTAGATGAAGCAGACAGAATGTTAGACATGGGGTTTTATGACGATATCATGCAGGTATTTAAGGAGCTTCCAAAAACTTGCCAGATACTTATGTTTTCGGCAACCATGCCGGATAAGATTAAACAGTTAGCTCAAAACATTCTTAAGAAACCTCGTATGATAGAGCTTTCTGTAAGCAAGCCACCCGAAAGCATTATGCAAACGGCGTGTATATGTTATGAGAACCAAAAGATGCCAATCCTTCTGGATCTGTTTACTTCTCAAAAGCCCAATAGAACACTTATCTTCTCAAAATCAAAACAAAAAGTAAAAGATCTGACCCTTATGCTAAAAAGGAAAGGGTTTAATGCCGGCGAAATGCATGCAGATTTGGACCAAGATCAAAGGGAACAGGTCATTCGAGACTTTAGAAATGACAAAATTGACGTATTAGTAGCAACAGACATTGTAGCTCGTGGCATTGACATTGACAACATTGGAGTAGTCATTAACTATGATTTGCCAAATGACCCGGAAGACTATGTTCACCGGATTGGTCGAACAGCGAGGAACAACGAATCCGGACTATCCATTACCTTTGTCAACGAAAAAGAACACAGAGACTTCAAAGTCATTGAAGATTTCCTGGAAAAAGAACTTTACCGATTGCCAATCCCTCATGAGATTGGACCCGGTCCGGAGTATAACCCAAATGCAAATCATTTTAGAAGAGGTCGCACTACCGGCAAAGGAAAACATAATCAAGGGAAAAACAGGAAAGGTAAAAGAACCAACTTTAGAAAGAACAAAAAGAAATGAAATCAGACGAAATTAAGAAGATGACCTACTCCCAAGCTATGGAAAGATTGGAAGAGATCATACAAAAGATCGAGCATGAAAGCCCGGATGTCGATGAGTTGACAAAACTTGTTGCAGAAGCTGTGGAGTTAGTCAAATTTAGCAAAGAAAAACTGACCACGGCAGATAAGAAACTTGAAGAATTGATTGCAAAACTCGACTAACCAAGTTCTCATAAGAAAGATGAATAGGACTAAGAAATATGGTATAATATTGGCTGGTGGGAAGGGGCTAAGAATGGGTAAAGACCTTCCAAAACAATTCCTTCAAGTAAAAGGAAGAATGATACTCAGTCGAACCTTAGATGCAATGGCACAAGTTTGCGACCACCTAATCTTAGTCCTACCTCAAAATCATATTGCATTGTGGAAAGAACTATCCCAAAAAGAAAGCCGATTAGTTCCGACACACTCCATTACTATCGGTGGAGAGACTCGCTTTCACTCTGTAAGAAATGGGCTGGAGATGGTTGAAGAGAACAGCCTGGTAGCAATCCACGATGGTGTCAGGCCTTATGTCACAGAAGAGACAATCAGAATATCTTTTGAAGCTGCTTTACGATTTGGAGCTGCGATACCGGTACTCCCGGTTACAGAAAGTTTGAGGCTTGTAAAGTCTGAAACTGAAAATGAAGCTGTAAATCGCAATCTTTACTATACTGTCCAAACTCCACAATGCTTTGAATCAGACAGAATAAAAAAGGCATATCAAACACCCTATAAAGAAACATTTACAGACGATGCCGCTGTATACGAGCATTTGTATGGCAAAAATACAATCAAATTAGTGGAAGGAAACTGGGAAAACATCAAAATAACCCGACCAAATGATCTACTCTTTATCCCGGAATTTATCGATTAGAAAGATATTTCAATTTATAGTTGAAGAGGTTATTCCAAAACAAACTCACAACATTGGCTATTACTACTCATAAGACTCCGTTCTTAGTATAGCCCCTCTGATATCACCACATTTAATATATCTGAAGTAAAGATTTCTTTCTGCTTGATACAGTGATTGTGATCCCAACAACTTCCTCAAACATCTTGTCAAACGATATTTATAAATAAAGAACCGCACATTCTTTAACCCCTCTTTCTTAAGTTGACGCCTCGCAAAAGAAAAGGCCTTACGGCTAAAAAATGCGTCAGAATATTTTTGAATCCTCTTTATGGCATGCTGCGGATCAAACCCTCTTTCAATAGCATAATACTCTGCCAATAAGTTCGTCACCTCATAAGAATCAGATATACGAGCCAAATTTTGGTACGACATCTCTTCATTCAATGGAGAATCGAAAAACTTCATTCGATTGAGATCGACCAAAAAGAAATGTCCTCTAACACAATTAGATTTAAGGATATTACCTGGGGACAAATCAATATGTAAAACACCTTTTAGATGAAGAGTCACTATAAAGTGCACGACCATCTTCAATAACTCCGGATCATGCAGACTCCCATCCATAAGGCTCCTAATATCCTCTGTATCATCTAATTTCTCAGATAAATAATAACTCTTGGAAAGTAGACCTCCGGAATATTCAATAGCAGCACCTATCGGTTGTGGATTGTCAATATGAAGCTGGTACAATCTCAAGCTGTTACGAAAACTTCTAATTGCCTTTGAAGGTCGTATGAAAGTATAAACAATACGCTGAACAAAAATGGGGACCTTAAAAGATTTGATTACATATTCCACCTGATCAATTTGAAGAGAATAAAGTTTATTTCTTTTGTCATATATAAGAGTGACTCCGTCCGGTATGTTATCTTCACTAATTGAGCGAACCAAACCAACAGCAGCTTTTAAGATCTTACGATTGTGATCTCCTTCAGCAAAGTATTTTAATATCCCCATATCGATAAATATATTAATTCACAAAGATACAACAACCAATCTGAAACATAATTGAGGAAACATAAGTAAAAACAATCTGTACATTTTAAACCTTTCCCCTCAAATTGAATCACATACGTACGATGTAAATAAATGTATCGAAGGTAAAAACATCAACGATCATTGATAATAGTTTTTGAACGTATTGAAGGACTAAAAAAGTTCAAGATCATAGTTTTCCCATTGTTTTAAGCTCTTTCAATCAGTTTCAGGCTGTGGAGGTCTGATTCTCCATGGTCTTAATGATAAGCATTGGTTAAACATAAATCCATACAAGATTGTTATATAAGAAAGAAGAGCAACGAACTTATGACACTAAGGTTACTTTGTATTTATTGATAATAAGCATTGAACTTAAAGATTCATAGTTCATCCATGTTGTCTGATAATTTCTCTATATAAGAGACTTAAGGAATTTCTTTCAGACAATTATGACATTAATTCAAATAAGTTCGGAATATTCCTTTCTGGTATATAATTTGTATAACATTTATCAGAATAACAATAACAACAACAATTAAATATTTCGTATTATGAGACTAACAGAAAAAGTAAGAAAAGCAATCAACGACCAAATTAACGCTGAGATGTGGTCCTCTAACCTATATCTTTCAATGTCAATGTTTCTAAAGCATGAAGGATATGATGGATTCTCAGCTTGGATGATGATGCAATCACAAGAGGAACTTGGACATGCCTATGAAATGGCAGACTTTGTAAACAAAAGAGGTGGTAAAGTAGAAATCACAAAAGTTGATGCTGTACCGACAACCTTTGACGGACCACTGGACATATTCGAAAAAGCATATGAACATGAATGCAAAGTTACAGAGTTGATAGAAGGAGTAGTAAAAGTAGCAAGCGAAGAAAGAGATATGGCAACTCAAGACTTTTTCTGGAAATTTGTTCGTGAACAGGTTGAAGAAGAAGATTCAGCTTCTCAGATTGTGTCAGACATCAAACTTGCAGGAGATCTGCATATCAGTTTAATTGATCATAGCATTATGGAGAGAAGAAGAAGCGATAAAAAGTAATCATAGAAGCTGTTTCGAGTTTATTGAGAATAAATATTAGAATTCAAATTTGAATCTATTCGTATTGTTTCAAGACTTTCTCAATCGGTCTTAAGATAAATAAGACAGAATCACATAAAAAGTTTCTTCAAACAAAGCCAAAGTAAATCCCGAACAGCTTTATTATGATGCGAAAATATTCCGATTGTCTACAGTCCGGCCCAATCCTCAAAAATGATGATTGGGTCGGGTTTTGTAAAACTTGTATATAACAACATACATATCTCATACAATATTCTCGGTCAACTTTCGTTGTTCAAAAATGATTGTCTAACTAAGGCTATTATTAGATGTAAGCATCGAGAATTATTGCCGAATGGAGTAAATAAGTTTTTCGGATTAATCAAGGTATATCTCAAATAATCTGTTATTTGCTTCAACATATAGATAAAACGGAAATTACTTTACAAGTAGATCGACGACATAAAGATTAGACATAGGTATTAAAGCTAAATGAAAGAAAGCCTAAATGTTTAACTTTAGAAAAAGGAAAATGATGACAACTAAAAATTGTTGGAAACTGGCAGCAGCCTGTGCTGTTGCCTTCACATTGGGTTATAGACCTATTTATGCAGGTAACCAGCACTTGTCTGTTGGTTATGCGATGACATCAGTGGATCTTGGTGGTCCTGACTTGACCAGTGCAGCAGAATCTTCTGTACACGCAGTTGTACATATTAAGGTAGAAGGCACACAAGAAGTTACCCAATCTCAATTTATGGATCCATTCGAATTCTTTTTTGGAGGATCCGAAGGTCCACAGAGGAGACAAATGAGACCCGTGGTTGGCTATGGCTCCGGGGTTATTATCTCTCCTGACGGATATATTGTTACTAACAACCATGTTATTGACAACGCAAATAAAATCACCGTCACATTAAATGATAATCGTACATTCTCAGCAAAACTGATTGGAGCGGACCCTGGAAGTGACATTGCCCTTATCAAGATTGATGCAAAGAACCTCCCCACCATACCTTTTGGAGACTCAGACAAATTGAAATTGGGAGAATGGGTACTGGCTGTAGGAAATCCTTTTAACCTTACATCAACTGTTACTGCAGGGATTGTAAGTGCCAAGGCAAGATCTACCTCAAGTCCCAAACCCGGTAAAATGCAAGTTGAGTCTTTCATCCAAACAGATGCTGCCGTTAATCCGGGCAATAGTGGTGGAGCTTTGGTCAATTCGAAGGGAGAACTGGTTGGTATTAACACTATGATCTTTTCTCAGACCGGGAATTATGCGGGCTATTCTTTTGCCGTACCTATCAGTATAGCGTCAAAGGTGGTAGAAGACTTAAAGAAATATGGTACAGTCCAACGTGCAGTAATGGGAATTACAATTGGTGACATCAACGAAGACTTAACCAAGAAATATGACCTGAAACTTCATGAAGGAGCTGTAGTTACAGGCTTTGCCGATGTATCTTCTGCTCTTGCCGGAGGAATCAAAGAGGGTGATGTCATCACATCAATCAATGGGAAAGACATCAAAAATATTGCATCTCTCCAAGAGCAAGTTAATAGATATAGACCTGGTGACAAGATAAAGGTTACAGTTAACCGTAAAGGTTCAACATTGGTCAAAAATGTAATACTTAAGAATCTTCAAGGTGGTACCTCTTTTGTGAAATCACAAGGAATCAATGAGCTTGGTGCATCTTTTGAATCTATCCCTGACGATATCAAAATGAGCTATGGTATATCTTTCGGTGTAATTGTCAAATCGGTTACAAAGGGCAAGTTTATGGATGCCAATATCAAA
The DNA here is from genome assembly GCF_042654485.1 of Falsiporphyromonas endometrii. NCBI lineage: Bacteria > Pseudomonadati > Bacteroidota > Bacteroidia > Bacteroidales > Porphyromonadaceae > Falsiporphyromonas > Falsiporphyromonas endometrii. Next base: position 27,899 of record NZ_JBHSGO010000216.1, read on the forward strand.
AGCGGCTTGGTTATCCTTAGCCTAAATGATCAGCCCGTGTCAAGTCCGGAGGATGTTTCAAGGGTTGTCAACCGTGTAAACTCAAATAGCTCTAAGGATGAGAAGAATCTGATTGTCAAAGGATTTTATCCTCCAAATGGCAATGTTAAATTCTTCGTAGTAAACCTTGGAGACAAACCCAGAAGATAAAAAATCACCGTTTGGATTTATTGAAGTCTTCTTCTCTAACAGACTCAAAATAAATCCAAACGGTTTATGATCTCCAAAATACACATTAGGGCAAAGAATAATGCGAACAGAATTATTGGCTCCATTTTGGATTCGCCAAAGGAATAGTGGATTATGATCCCTCCGACGAAGCTAAAAGAGCACATATAATTGGAAATCATCCTACTAAGTTTTCTTTCAGAGAAGTTTGTACAATCTTTTGTCTGATGACATTTTGGGATAAATTGATTAACTTTGCAGACTGCATTGCGCAGTAGCATAATAACCCATAAGTCTGTAACAGGATGCGATTTAGCATGATACAGATTTAGGTGTTATAGTAGACCAAGAAGGCTAAACATAGATTGATCTTTTGGTGCTCATTTGTGCATTATAGCGACAAGATCGCTCATAAGCCGGAGCAAAAGAAATAACATCCAGACCAATTCAACGCACAGCCCAAAGGGAATACTAAAATACACCAAACAGATAATAAGCATAAGGAGTAATAGATGAGGCAGTTAAAAATTTCAAAATCAATCACAAATCGTGAAAGTGCATCTCTTGATAAATTCTTACAGGAGATTGGTCGTGAAGAACTAATTACTGTAGAGGAAGAAGTCGAACTTGCACAAGCGATTAAACGTGGAGACAGATCTGCTTTGGACAAGCTCGTAAGGGCAAATCTACGTTTCGTGGTTTCAGTAGCTAAGCAATACCAAAACCAGGGATTAAGTCTTCCTGACTTGATTAATGAAGGTAATCTAGGATTGATCAAAGCAGCTGAAAAGTTTGACGAAACGAGAGGTTTTAAGTTCATCTCTTATGCTGTATGGTGGATTCGACAATCTATTCTTCAAGCTTTGGCTGAGCAATCTCGTATTGTTCGTCTTCCCCTCAACCAAGTTGGGACACTCAATAAGATTACAAAAGCTCTTCAAAAGTTTGAACAAGAGAACGAACGCAAACCTTCTTCATCGGAATTGGCAGAAGAGTTGGACCTTCCTGTAGAGAAAGTTGCCGACACATTAAAAGTTTCCGGAAGACATATTTCGGTAGATGCGCCATTCGTTGAAGGAGAGGACAATAGTTTGCTTGACGTTCTTGTGAATGATGACACCCCCAACACAGACAAAGAACTTATGGATGAATCTCTGGCTCGTGAGATTGACCGAACATTGTCAACATTGACAGACAGAGAAGCTCAAATTGTCAAACTATTCTTTGGTATTGGAGGTCATCAAGAGATGACACTGGAGGAGATTGGAGATAAGTTTGGTCTTACACGAGAGCGTGTACGTCAAATTAAAGAAAAGGCCATCAGAAGGCTTAGACAAAACAACAGATGCAAATTGTTGAAAAGCTATTTGGGCTAAGTCTCACTGTTTCTTATCGGGGCATAACCATACACCAGCATAAGATGTTGAAAAGTGTCACCCACTAATGAGTTAACTCATATGGGGGATTGACAAAGATCCAAACATAGATAATAATACAAGGAGATGAATCAGACTTAAATTGATTCATCTCCTTATTTATTTTTAATATCATCAGTAATCATCAATGCACAATATACCTCTAACGACAAATACCCGTTTATATAAAAATACAATTAGATATGATATTCAAGCAAAATGGTTATTTTTGTCCTTTGTTGTTTAGTGTATATCTATCCTTATTACAAAGAACAAACTAAAATGTAATGTTTAATAACCCAAGAGGAGCGAAAGATATCTAAGCAACTACTAATTAGAACCCTTAAAAAATATGGACAAAATAAGTTATGCTTTAGGGCTTAGCATTGCGAGCAACTTCAAAGCCAGTGGCATAGATCAGATTGATATATCTGAATTTATGCATGCATTAAATGATGTGTATTCCGGGCAATCTCCGGCAATCAGCTTTGAGGAGGCACAATCTGTGATGAATAGCTTTTTTGGCGCACTCAAAAACAGGTTAGCCAAACAAAACCTGGAGCAAGGAGAAGAATTTTTAAAGATTAATGGTCTTAAAAAGGGCGTCACAACAACTAAGAGTGGTCTTCAGTATGAAGTAATCAAGATGGGTAAAGGCAAAAAGCCCACAGCCAACGATACTGTCAGATGTCATTATCACGGCACTCTAATCAATGGTACTGTATTTGACAGTTCGATGGATAGAGGCGAACCGGCAGAATTTCCATTAAATGCTGTTATTAAAGGATGGACAGAGGTACTTCAACTGATGCCTATCGGATCAAAATGGAAAGTTACCATACCTGCTAATCTTGCATATGGGGAGCAAGGTGCCGGTGATATAATTGGTCCAAACACAACCTTGATTTTCATCATCGAACTCTTAGATATTATATAAGAAACACAAAAACAGACTGAATATGAAGTATTTGAATCTTTTTATGGCATCAGCCATTGCTTTGTCGTTGATGTCTTTTACAGCTAAACCAAAAAAGCAAAAGCCATTTAAGCTTACGACACAAGCTGACTCTGCGGCTTATGCTCTCGGAATACTCAATGGGACAGGATTTAAAGGAAGTTTATCCAATATTCCAGGAGATTCTCTTAGCCACGACATTATCTTAAGAGGCTTTAATGAAGCATTTAAGGGAGATAAGACTTTGATTTCTCCGGAAGAGGCTCAACAGCTTTTTATGAATTATTATCAAGAGACTTCCAAAAAGGTTAGTGAAGCCTATAAAAAAGAAAATGAAGCATATCTTGAGAACTACAAAAAGCAAGAGGGTGTCAAAACGACAGCAAGCGGCCTTGCTTACAAGGTTTTAAGAGCATCAGAAGGTCCAAGACCTACAGTACAAGACACAGTAGTCGTTCATTACGAAGGAAGGACTATCGATGGGAAAGTATTTGATAGTTCTTACGAAAGAAAAGAACCTACAACCTTCGGCTTATTGCAGGTTATACCGGGATGGACAGAAGGGTTGTGTCTCATGAACAAAGGATCTAAATATGAACTTGTGATTCCGTCTAATCTGGCTTATGGCGAAAGAGGTGCATCATCGATGATTAAACCTAACTCCACACTTATATTTGACATTGAGCTTCTTGACATCAAACCTTATGTAGAAAAGGAAGCCCCAACAGTCATCACTAACAAAGAGGGGCAAACGTCTGACAACAGCAAAAAGGCGAAAAAAGCAAAAAAGTCAACAAAGAAGAAATAAGTTTCATTTCAGAGCTAATCATATAGTTCACAATGGCTTGCAATCCTTCTTAAAAGGGATTATTTAATAAAGAATATAATAAACTAAACTCATAATTATTATGAAAAAGATTTTTCTATTAGGTGCTGTTGCCATTGCTTTGGCAAGCACTTCATGTAACAAAGGTGGAAATGTAGACCTCAAGTCACCTAAAACTCACGAAGACAGTTTGGAAATTGCACTTGGTGTAATGAGTGGTATGCAAACATCTCAGATGTTTCAGATGGCAGCAATGCAAGGTGTAAACATCGACTCCGCTGAATTTATGAAAGGCTATGAAAGGGGTATCGAAGACACATCTAAGTTCTCATACTATGTTGGTGCACTTCAAGGGATCCAACTTAGTAAAAGCCTTAAAGAAGACTCTGTAAACGTTAAGAATGTGTATGCAGCTTTCACTAAGTATATGAAAGCACATGGCAAAGATATGGCCATTACAGATGAGCAGGCAAATCAAATTCTCCAAGAGCATATGATGAAGAAACAGGAGAAAGAGATGAGAAAGCAATTTGGTAAAAACATCGAACTTGGAGAAAAGTATGTAGCTAAGTACAAACAAGAGAATCAATCTGCGATTACAACTAAATCCGGTCTTGTTTACAAAGTGATAGAAGAAGGTAAAGGAGAGGCTCCGACTCTTCAAGATACAGTGATGTGCGACTATGTATTGTACGATATTGATGGCAAAGAACTTCAGAAAGACGATGATACTAAGTTCCCTGTAACAGGAGTGATCAAAGGTTGGACAGAAGTTCTTCAACTTATGAAACCTGGCGAAAAGGTAGAAGTTGTCATTCCTCAAGAACTCGCTTATGGTTCAAAAGGGAATTACAGTATTGAGCCATTCTCAACACTTAGATTTGAGATGAAACTCAAGAAAGTACTCAAAGCTAAACCTGTTGATACAAAAGCACAAATAGAAGAGGTTTCAAAAGATATAAAAAACGGAGACATTAAAGTTTCTAAATAATCAACTGTATTTTTTGTGACTATAGAAAAGGGTTTGTACCGAAACAGTACAAACCCTTTTTTCATCATTCCATCAATGATCATGCTCACAAACTTATTGCAAAGAAGTATCTTTTTTAGTATCTTAAGCAGAGATAACGAGTAAAAGCCATGGAGATAAACATATTACTTACCATACTTTTGATAATCATTTCGCTTGGTGGATTGTTCCTCCAAAAGGGGAAGATATGCATTATTGAAGAGGTGCAAATCAATGACTATGTAACCATCAAATACAATCTCAAAAATGCTCTTTATCAAGAAGCTGTGAAGCTCATATTGAGAGGGTGTTATTTATTAAATATTGTTACCTTAACTAATGCTCAAAAAGCTACTCAAACAACACTGAATCAACTCCAAAATCACAAATTCGAGGGTTAGGGTCATCTGACCTTCTTCCCGACTGTGCCCGTTTTTATAGTACGAAACGGGCTTTATTTATGCGCTATATTAACAAATAAGCTCGCGCGAGAAGCAATCTGTTCTCGCGCGACTTTCGATCCGTTGTCGCGCGACCTTGACATGCGAAGTCGCGCTACTTCAAGTGCAACCTCGCGCGAGTTTACTTTCAAAGTCACGCGAGGATAGATTGCAAGAGTCGCGCGACCTTCCAAAAAAAGCAGCCTGAAAGCTATTTTTAAGCCACCGAAAGACAATTTAGAAATAGCTTTTATATAATTTAACATATAACAATACCCATAAATCTACCTTCTGTCTATTTTTGTAGAGATAATAGCCTTTTTTAAATCAAAAACAGGCTGTTCTTCTCCTCTATAAACATCCTGACATATTTACATTATTTATCTATTAAGTGGCTATTTAAGCAAAATAGAACAACACATTTTGCGATTCAAATTCGAATTGAAATAGCAAAAGGCTTGAAAATTAGCAAGTTTTTATATGGCAAATCACGATCACAAAAGAATTTAGATTAATGAGATCACGACAAAGCTATTAACAATAAGGATGTTATACAAAATGCATCAAAAACAGTATCTTAAATAAAAAGAGTTATCTTTGCACGCAATGTATGCCCAAAAGCAAGTGTTTTCAGATCAACATTTAACTTTGAGCATGATGTTTAATGATAATAGCAAATCATATGGAAGATCCTTTACCGACAAGAGAATGTAAGAACGAGCCTCGATCGAGAAGCTTCAAATTCCTACGGTTATAGGACATGCCTATTGAAAAAGCTAAGCATACAATACTCACATCAGTATATCTCTTAGTCTCTTTTCATAACGCATCTCCTATTCCGCCGGATTGTATTACGTAACCAAGTGCGAACATCTAAATTTAGGAGATAAGTAATGAAAAGATATATTTACCCTTTTGAGGGCTTTATTGAAAAAGACACAATTGAAAATGGTTGCTGGATATCGCTTGAAAATCCAAGTTCAGAAGATCTTCTGACAGCAACAAACGAATGGGGAGTTCCCGAACAATTTTTGAGTGACATAGCCGATACAGAAGAGCGTCCTCGTACAGAAGAAGAAGATGGGTGGCAACTAACTATTTTGCGCATTCCCATTGAATCTATCTCTGATGATGATATCAGCTATTCTACCGTACCTATCGGTGTAATTATATCAGAATCCAAGGAGCTCATCGTGAGCGTCTGCTATTTTGAGACAAGAGTACTACCCGACTTTGTTGGATATTCCAAACGAAAGGGTATTGTCATCAAGACTCAAGCAGATTTCCTTCTTCGCATGATTTATAGTTCTGCTGTATGGTTTCTCAAATATCTTAAGCAGGTAAATGCCGAAGTTACTCGTGCCGAATCTGCACTTGAGCAATCCATCAGCAATCAGGCTCTTCTTCGACTAATGAGGCTTCAAAAAAGTTTTGTCTTCTTCAATACCTCACTCAGAGGCAATGAAGCTATGATTGGCAAACTTCGAACAGTTTATCGAGGGGACTTCGATGAAGATTTAATGGAAGATGTTCTGATTGAGATGAAACAGGCAAGCAATATGGTTACGATATACAATGATATCTTGACAGGAACAATGGATGCCTTTGCCAGTGTCATTTCGAATAATGTAAACACAATAATGAAACGCATGACAAGTATATCCATGTTGCTGATGATGCCAACATTGATTGCAAGCTTATATGGTATGAACATGCGTCTTCCCATAGCAGAAAGTGAGTTCGCATTTGTTGCTGTACTTCTGATTTCAGCAGCATTGTCCGCCATTATGTTCTATATCTTCAAGCGAATCAAATGGTTATAATCATTTAACTATTTTTCAGCTTACTATAAATGAATTGTAATAGTTCAGAGTGCTATGTGAGCAAAAAGGGGCTGTGTCAAAATTCCATTTGGCGCAGCCCTTTTTGCTTATATATCAACGGAAAAACTGTCGAAAAGCGACACTATCTATTTGTAAACTATAAGGCTTGGGATTAAAGATTCCATCCGAAAAAGCTCTTATTCGGGCAAAATATTCTCTGGTCCTTGTCTTAAAAGAGAAATAACCATCGATATCTTTGGCATTATAACCGACAACCTCAAGCCCATTCTTATTAGCAAGATAAACTGCACGTTCATTATGAAATTTTTGACTTACCACTATGAAACTTTTAAGATGATATATCAACTTGGCCCTTAAAATAGTATCATAGGTTCTTTTGCAATGTGCATCTAAAATAATAGACTTGGCAGGTACACCTTTTTTGACAGCGGCAATCTTCATTTCATGTGGCTCATTAAACTCACCATTCTTATCATTTCCACTCATGATAAGATACTTCACTTTACCCGATGTATACAGCTTGACAGCCGCATCTATACGAGTCACAAAATATGGATTATCTTTCCCGGATTCGAGCCTTGGATTGGTACCCAAAACTATCGCATATTCAGACTTTGGAATATCATGTATAGTTCCAAAAACTTTTCCACGAGCATTATATTCAATAATCTTGTTGCTGACAACTAATAGCAAAAAAAGCAGTATAGCTAATCCGCAAATTACCATCAAGATCTTTGTGTACAATGAATTTCTCACTTTTATAAAACAATTAAATTAAGGTCTCAGACACTCTCCATCATTCTTTTTGATAGAACAAACATACAAAAAGCTAAAATACATCCGAAACCAAACGATCTATAACTTACAACAATAACAACTCAATTCATCTTAGTAATTATAAAAACTAACTCATCGATCCCCAAAAATCCATGCTAGAACTATGCATTTTAATTTTATAAGAGACATTAGCTCTAAGATGATTGTTAGTGTAGAGCATAGTAAATTGTTAAAGGCTCGTTCTCTTTCTAATATTTTGAGTCTGATTACTGGTGAAAATTATGATGGTGAAGGTAGGGTTACTGTTACTGGCAATAGCCCTTATTAAACCCAAAAATGTCGATAGAACATCGAAGTATCACATACATTCAAATATTCAAAGCCCTTTTTCCCTTTATCACATCGCACCCAAATGGTAGAAAAATTTAGTAGACAAGAATCATTTTGTAAGATTATAAAACGATGATATATATGTATTAAGAATAATAATTTTTAATGACGGTCATTAGAATCTGCCGTCTAATGACAAATCAGAGTTTATATATGGAAATATCCTTTACCTGGGCCATATGGAATTGTAGAAAGAATGTAATGAGTTGTTACCCTTTGATGAGGCAAGATGATTAGATGGAATGCGGTATCAAATAGCTTAGAACAATTGAATCCAAAGGTAATCTGAGCTTCTATCGACATAGGGGACAAAACACATTTGATCGAGTCAATTATTAATAAGTGGAGATAGACTTCTATCCTTTATTCCTTTTGATTACTTTTGTATGGATATAGGTGTGCCGATAAGTCGGCGAAGTATCGTCTTGCTACTATTACGCACAATATAGCACTCCTTATTGCATAATTAAGGCCTGTTTATATTGCAAAAGCTTATCTGACATCATCAGGGGGAGACCTCTAATAGATTGATTTCTCCTACTTTATCCTTGAAATACATATTAATAAAAAAACAATATTATGAACGTATTAGATCAAATCATCAGCCAAGCACAAGCAGCTCCTCAGCGCATTGTGTTTCCTGAAGGAACAGAACCACGTACACTACAAGCCGTAGAAAAGTTGGTTAACGACAAAGTAATCGTACCTATTCTTCTTGGCAAACCGGAAGAAGTTAAAGCTAAAGCTAAAGAACTTGGTCTTAAAAATATCGAAAATCTACAGATCGTAGATCCCGACAACAACGAAAAGAGACAAGCTTATATAGATCTTCTTTGTGAATTAAGGAAGAAAAAAGGAATGACGCCTGAAGAGGCTGCCAAACTTGTTAGCAACCCTCTTTATACAGCATGCCTAATGATTAAGAGTGGTGATGCAGATGGTGAAGTAGCCGGAGCCATCAATACTACCGGCAATGTCCTAAGACCGGCTCTACAAATTATCAAGACTGCTCCCGGCTTTAGCTGCGTAAGCGGATTCTTCCTTCTCTTCACAAAGTCTAATCTTGGTGAAAATGGTCTTATCTGCTGTGCAGACTGTGCCGTAATGCCTAATCCAAACGCAGAGGAGTTGGCTCAAATTGCTGTTGCATCTGCAGGCTCAGCAAGAACACTTGCAAACATCGAACCACGTGTAGCCATGCTAAGTTTCTCTACCAAAGGAAGTGCTAAACACGAAGTTGTTGACAAAGTTGTTGAAGCAACAAGATTGGCACAAGAAAAGGCTCCTAATGAACTTATTGATGGAGAGCTTCAGGCTGATGCAGCTCTTATCAAAGAGGTTGGCGAATTGAAAGCACCAGGTAGTCCTGTAGCAGGAAAAGCTAACGTGCTTGTATTCCCGAATCTTGAAGTCGGAAACATCGGCTATAAACTTGTACAACGCTTAGGTGGAGCCGAAGCTATCGGACCTGTATTGCAAGGAATGGGAGCACCTGTTAATGACCTCAGCCGTGGTTGCTCTGTAGACGACATCTACAAACTGGTAGCTATAACAGCTAACCAAGCTATTGCTCTTAAGAAATAATCATTTTGACAAAAAACTCAGAACATCAAATTATGAAAATCTTAGTATTAAACTGTGGTAGCTCCTCAGTAAAATATAAGCTCATCGACATGCCTAAGGGTGATGTATTAGCTGAAGGTGGAGTAGAAAAACTTGGCTTACCTGACAGCTTCCTTAAGCTAAAAATGCCTGATGGGAAAAAGGTAGTTTTGGAAAAGAATATGCCGGAACACACCGTAGCTGTAGATTTTATACTCTCAACTCTTAAGAGTGAAGAATATGGCTGCATCAAGGACTATTCAGAAATCGAAGCTGTAGGTCATCGTCTTGCACATGGTGGTAGCAAATATGCCAACAGTGTAGAGATTGGACCGGAAGTAATCAAGACTCTCGAAGAATGTACAGACCTTGCTCCTGCTCACAATCCTGCCAACATCAAAGGTATCCAAGCTGTATCTGCTATCTTACCAAATATTCGCCAGGTGGGCGTATTCGATACTGCATTCCATCAAACAATGCCGGATTATGCTTATATGAGTACATTGCCTTACGAAATGTACGAAAAGCATGGTGTTAGACGCTATGGTTTCCACGGAACAAGCCACAGATATGTAAGCCACAGAGCTTGCGAAATTTTGGGTGTGGATTTCAACAGTATCAACATCATCACTTGCCATATTGGTAACGGAGCTTCTATCGCTGCCATCCAAAAAGGTAAAGTAATAGATGTTTCTCTCGGACTAACCACGGTATCCGGACTTATGATGGGTACTCGTTGTGGTGATGTTGACCCGGGAGCATTGACATTTGTTATGGAAAAGGAAAACATGACTGTTGCCCAACTATCAGAAATGATCAACAAAAAGAGTGGTGTACTTGGTGTTAGCGGTGTATCAAGTGATATGCGCGACCTTGAAGCTGCTATTCAGAAAGGCAACAAAAGGGCTATTCTTGCAATGAAGATGTATGACTACAGAATAAAGAAGTACATCGGCTCTTATGCTGCGGCCTTGGGTGGTGTCGACCTTATCGTATTTACAGGTGGTGTTGGTGAAAACCAATGGACTACTCGTGAAATTGCTTGTGAAGGCCTCGAATTTATGGGTATTAAGATTGACAAATCAATCAACACAGATCTTCATAGTGAAGAGAAGGTTATCAGTGCTGCAGACAGCAAGTGCAAGGTAATGGTAGTACCTACAGACGAAGAATATCTAATTGCTAAAGACACAATGGAAATTTTGTCTAAGTAATTGATCAAATAGGTCAGTAAGTTACCGGCCAAACAAAACATCAAGGGGTTGTAATTGCATAAATCGCAATGTACAACCCCTTGTTAATTTCACAAGTTCGAGAAAGATTCTTAATCTTCCATATTCATGATCGAATCTTCTGCATTGGTCAAAGTATTATGTATCTCCTTTTCAACTTGAGCACTACCAAGCTCACTTAGTTTGTTATTAACTTTCTGCTCAAACTCAGATACAGCATCTTTGATTTTTGATTCCTCTTTAGAACTAATTGACACATCCGGATCAATATCTTCCAACATTTTACCGGCTGTTTCAAGAGCTATATTCTGAACCTCATCGACTGTCAAAGCATTTTCAACATCAATACCGGCTTCATTATAAAGCTTGACAATCTTATCAACATCCTCGCTATGTCCACAAGCCATCATAACCATAGCAAAAGCGCAAAAGAAAATAATTTTCATCATAGTCAATAATGTCTTTATAGTGTTCTGCAAAGGTAAAAAAAATAATGTTAAGGTTTTATCATCTTGCAAACTAAGACCTAAGCTATTTTCAGATGAAATGTCAGTATAATAAAACAGCTTCTTAACATTACACAAGGAGTGCAATATTAAGAAGCTGTATCTAAAAATCTACTGTTAACCTTATTTCAAGATATCAAGTAATTCTATTTCGAAAATCAAAGTCGAATTAGGTGCAATATCTCTGCCTGCTCCTCTTTCGCCATAAGCAAGATTAGAAGGAATCGTTACCTTCCACTTAGAGCCTATCGGCATGAGCTGAAGCACCTCTGTCCATCCGGGGATTACTCCTTGCAAAGGGAATTGTGCCGGCTCTCCACGCATCACAGAGCTATCGAAAACAGTACCATCGATAAGCATTCCATGATAATGACATTTTACAGTGTCTTTGAGAGTTGGTTTAGCACCATCACCCTTCTTAAGAATCTCATATTGAAGGCCACTTGCAGTAGTTGTTACTCCTTCTTTTTGAGCGTTTTCTCGAAGATAATTCTTACCCAGAACCTCATTTTGTGCAGCCATCTCAGCCTGTTGCTTTTGTAGTTTTTCTTGTAGTTTGCCAAAAAATTCATTCAAAACACCGGATGCTTCTTGACTCGTCATCTTTGGTTCCTTACCATCCATAGCTGCTTTCATGGCATCTTGAAAAGAATCCATGTCCAACTTTTCAATGCCTGTAGCTTTAAAATTGCTGGCTATACTCAGTCCCAGCGCATAACTTACTTTATCCATAAAATAATAATTAATGTACTCAAGAAGGGGAAGAGATCAGACCTATCAATTCCGATTCACACCCCAATAAAGGTATCTACTCACGAGCTAAATGATAACCGTGAGACGGCAAAGGTACAGATTTAGAATCTGTCGAATAGACTATTCTTCGGAATCACTTGCTATGACGCAACCATTTCTCAGGATATACCGATCTCCTTCGATAGGACAATGGGCAATGCCCGCTACATCAAAAGTCAGTTTATGCCCCGCCTTACTAACCCATCCGATCTGTCTGGCGGGATTACCTACCATCAAGGCAAAAGCCGGCACATTGCGTATCACTACACTTCCGGCCCCAATCATTGCATATTCACCTATTACGACACCACACAGCGTCGTAACATTAGCACCAATACTGGCTCCCTGCTTGATAATTGTAGATCGATATTCATGCTTCCTACTAATAAAAGCACGCGGATTTATCACATTTGTAAATACACATGAAGGCCCTAAGAACACATCTTTCTCACAATGAACCCCGGTATAAAGTGTCACATTATTTTGAACTCGACAACCATCTCCCAAAACGGAATCCGGCATCATAACAACATTTTGTCCCAAACTGCATCGATTACCTATCATCGCACCGGGCATAATATGACAAAAGTGCCATATGTAGGTATTATCACCAACGATTGCTCCGGGTTCAACAATGGAAGATGGATCAATAAAAGTCTTCATTTAGCAATGATAAATTTATTAAAAAAGAAAGATCTGAAGAGTGCAAAAAGCTATGATTACCATAGGCCACCCATCAGATCAGAAATTGTGTCTATAAAGAAAACACTTAGTCTTCATTGCGGAGAGCATCCTCTATCCGCTCTAATGTTGCCTTAATCTCAGGTTCATTTTTTTGCCTCTTGCAAATCGTCTTATAACCATGAAGCACAGTAGAGTGATTTTTGCCACCCAGCATCTGCCCGATAGCACCAAGAGACTGCGTTGTGTATTTCTTAGAAAGATACATACAGAAATGCCTTGCCAAAACTAAGTGTTGCTGACGATTGTTTTCCCTTATCTTATCGATTGGAACATTACAAATCTTACTTACCTTGTCAAGAATGCGATCAATAGTAATCTCATGCTCCTCAATAGAAACCGAACGTTTGATAATATCTTCCGCATAAGCCCTGGTTATCTCACGGTTCTCAATAACAGAATTGGTTATCAAAGAGACCAAAACTCCCTCAAGCTCTCTGACACTTCCACCAACACTATTAGCCAGAAAATCTATGATATCCTCATGCATCTTGATACCCTCCTTCTCCAACTGCTTATGAAGAATCTTTTTGCGAAGTTGCACATCCGGACGTTCGAGTTTGACAACAAGAGATCCGGAGATACGAGTAATAAGTCTATCCGGCATTCCTTTGAGTTCAACCGGTGGTTGGTCAGAGGTTAAGATAATCTGCTTACCCAACATATAGAGGTGATTAAATATCTCAAAGAAAGCCTTTTGTGTAGCAGTCTTATTGATAAATCCCTGAATGTCGTCAATTATAAGAACATCGATTTGTTGGTAGAAACTAATAAAGTTGTTGTATTGCCCCGTACGAGTAGCTGTAGTAAACTGCATCACGAACAAATGTGATGACACATAAAGAACTCTCAGATTTGGAAAGTTTTGCCTGACTCCAAGACCAATAGCTTGACATAAGTGCGTCTTCCCCACCCCACTCGGACCGAACATAAAAAAAGGATTCGACGGACCACTACCGGGAGCCTCCACAATGGTTTTACCTACTGTCACAGCAATCTTATTACACTCACTCTCCACGAAGTTGCTGAATGACAAGTTGGGATTTAGTTGAGAATTAAACCCTTGCTTGGCAATACTCTGATTTGCCAAAGACTCCTCCGGTGTCATCGTAGGAAGACCGTTTTGAGGCACATTCTTTGACGGGGTACTTATTGTAGAATCAACCGGTGCATCAGCTGTGCTATCCACCAAAGATGTATAGACAAGTCTGGCATGTGGACCAATGACTGAATGAAGGGCAAATGACAATTCCTTAAGATAGTTACTCTCAATATGATTACTTACAAATTCACTCGGTGACTGTATAGTTAAGGTGGTACCATCAAAGGCTACAGGGACCAACGGAGTGAACCATGTGCTATATGCATCTTCATTGAGTGAGGCACGAAGTTTAGCCAGGCAATCCTTCCAGATTACCTTATGTTGAGAGTTATTTGTCATATTTTATTGGGTGGTTTTTGACCAGTTATTTCATGCAAAGATTGCCCTTTTTGAGCAAAAAAACAAGTCTACCAAGTCACCTCATTTGGGCCCTGTCACTCCATGTGCTTAAAAATTAGGTAGTTAGCATATCAAAGTTATGAACAGTCGACAGAACACACATATCTAATTGTATTACAATTTATTGCATCAATTATTTTGCGATTAAAGTACCTTATTGACAACTAAGCTTTTAAAATCTTAAACCTCTATAAGATAGGTTATTAGAACAACAGAGAAGTCTTTCGAGCAAGAAAATAAAATTTAGACATTGAGTAAATTATGATTCTTAAGAAAGAGCCTGAAATAAGCCTATTCGCATTCTTACGACTTATCATGGTTAGCAATGACTTATTTGATTTATCAAAACCATATCTCAAACCGGCAAGAGATTGTCTATGGTCTGCAAAATGGCGCAAAGAGCTTTTTGAGGTCAAATATCCATATTATAAATCCAAATGGAGTCCAAAACGAGTAACATCATCCTTAAAGATGTGATTCCGGTGCTTTTGATTCATATTATCTTCCCAAGATATAGGATAGCTTGACTAATTAAGATATCTTTGTTGTCGCTAATGAAGTGATATGAAGGACTACGTTTTTTTGATAAAAGTTGCTTGATTATTAGCATTATTAGTGGCCATTCATAACAATAAGCAAACCTCTCGTAAGGGCATTCTCCTCTTATTTAGAGAACATTGTACATCTGAGCCCTTGCAAGAAAAACAAAGGACTTTTGCTACGCAATTGTCTCAATATAGTATTAACCATAAACAAGATATTGAAAATGAATCTATATGTTAAAAACATTGCTCAACTCGTGACATGCTCCGGCAAGGAGGCTAAACACGGTAAGGAAGCGATGAATGATGTAGGCCTGATCGAAGGACCGGCTGCAATAGTCATTAAAGATGGAAAGATCACATTTGCAGGGAAACAATCAGAATTGGATCTTACACTTACCGATGGATGCGAAGAATATGATGCAACAGGTTGTTGCGTCCTTCCCGGTTTTGTAGATAGCCATACACATCTTGTATTTGGGGGATTTAGAGAAGAAGAGTTCCAGTGGCGTCTAAAAGGAGACAGCTATATGAGCATCATGGAACGAGGTGGCGGTATCAACAACACAATGAAAGCTACCAGAAACGAATCTAAAGACAAGCTTAAGTTAGCAGCCAAACATCATTTAGATGCACTTTTTGCACAAGGTATCACTACGGTGGAAGCAAAAAGTGGATATGGTATGGAGAAGGAAGCAGAGCTCAAGCAACTTGAAGTTGTCAAAGAGCTCAATGAGGAGCATCCCATGAGTATTTATCCAACTTATATGGGTGCACACAGCACCCCGCCCGAATATGCCGGCAAAGAGGATGAATTTATAGAATACCTCAATAAGGAGGTACTTCCGGCTGTCATGAAACAAGGTATAGCCAAATGTTGCGATATATTTACCGAAAAGGGTGTGTTTGATCATGCACAGACAAGAAAATACCTTGGAGCAGCCAAAGAGGCAGGGCTCAAACTAAAGATGCACGCCGATGAGATAGTCTCTTTTGGCGGAGCAGAATTGGCGGCCGAACTTGGTTGTCTGTCAGCAGACCACCTATTGAAAATATCAGACAAAGGTATTGAAGCACTTGCTCAGTCAAATACAGTGGCTACAGTCCTTCCCGGTACTGCCTTTAGCCTCAAAGAAGACTTTGCCCCGGCACGTAAGATGATAGATAAAGGGTGTGCTGTAGCCATCGCTTCGGATCTCAATCCGGGATCATGCTTTAGTTGCTCGATTCCACTCTTAATTGCATTGGCAACTATTTACATGAATATGACTGTGGAAGAAGCCATCAATGCACTTACCATCAATGGAGCTGCCGCTCTCGGAATGGCAGACAAGATAGGAAGTATTGACCCGGGTAAGCCTGGAGACCTTTGCATCATCAGATATCCCAGCTACAACTTCCTTTCTTATCACTTTGCAATGAACCTTGTAAAGGCAACGGTAAAAGACGGAAAAGTCTACAATTTTCCAAGGACTAATAACTAATCAATCAAACTAAATAAATAAGTAAATAAAATGCTTACAGAACTTAAAGTAACAGATTTCCTGGCTACAACAGCAGGAGAAGATCCGGTACCCGGAGGTGGTTCGATCTCAGCACTCAATGGCGCAATTGCTGCTGCATTGACAGAGATGGTTGCTAACCTTACACTTGGCAAAAAGAAATACGCCGAAGTACAAGATCTAATGGCCCAGATTGGCAAAGAGGCTGCTGCTATCCAAAAAGAACTTGTTATTGATATTGACCGAGACAGCGATGCATACAATATTGTCTTTGCTGCATTCAAGATGCCAAAAGAGACAGACGAAGAAAAGGCTGCACGCTCACAGAAGATCCAAGAAGCAACAAAGGTGGCTGCAAACGTTCCTATGGAAGTTGCAAAACGCACTTTCTCTCTCTTGGATAAAATTGAAGAGGTTGTAAAAAAAGGCAATCAAAATGCCATTACAGATGGTTGTGTTGCAATGATGTGTGCACGTACAGCTATCTATGGAGCCCTCTTTAATGTTCGCATTAACCTTGGATCAATTAAGGATCAGGCATTCGTTGAGCAACTCACCAACGAAGCAAATAAGATCGAAACAGAAACAGCAAAACGCGAAGCTGCTATTATTGAATACACAAAAACACAACTTTAATAATCATGGCAAAAAAAGTCTATGAAGTAGGAGCTCAAGATTTGACTCTTGACATACTGGAACAGTTCCTAAATGAAGGATTTGACCTTAAACTTTCTCAAGAAGCAGTCAAAAGAATTGAGCACTGCCGCAATTACCTTGACAACAAGGTCAAAGAAAGTGACAAACCTATCTATGGTGTAACCACAGGTTTTGGTTCTCTTTGCAACAGAAATATCTCAGCCGAAGACCTTACCACACTTCAAGAAAATCTCGTAAAGAGTCACTCTTGCAGCTGCGGTAATGAAGTAAACAAGGATATCATTCGTCTTATGCTTCTTCTAAAGGCTCATGCTTTGTCTATTGGCAATAGCGGTGTACAAGTCGTAACAGTTGAACGCATCCTTGACTTCCTTAACAATGATGCTCTACCTGTTGTTTATGACAGAGGATCTTTGGGAGCTTCAGGTGACTTGGCTCCGTTGGCTAATCTTTTCCTTCCATTGATTGGAGAAGGCGAAATGTACTTCAAGGGAGAAAAAAGAGACAGCAAAGATGTTCTTAAAGAACTTGGACTAAGCACAATCACACTTAAGAGCAAGGAAGGTCTTGCACTCCTCAATGGTACTCAGTTTATGAGTTCTCACGGTGTTTATGCCCTTCTTAAGGCAAGAAGACTTGCTAATGTTGCAGACTATATGGCAGCACTTTCTTTGGACGCTTTCGATGGCCTTGACGCTCCTTTTGACGATCGTCTGCACACTATTCGTCCTCACAAAGGACAATTGACTGTAGCTCGTCATATGAAGGCTCTTCTCAAGGATAGCGAACAGATTGCTAAGCCTAAGTCTCAAGTTCAAGACCCATACAGTTTCCGTTGTGTACCCCAAGTACATGGAGCATCAAGAGATGCTATCGACTATGTAACTTCTGTTGTTGTGACTGAAATTAATTCGGTTACTGACAACCCAACCGTATTCCCGGATGATGATATGGTGGTATCAGGAGGTAACTTCCATGGTCAACCATTGGCTTTGGTATATGACTTCCTCGCTATTGCTCTTAGCGAATTTGGCAACATATCTGAGAGACGTGTCGCTCAGCTCATCTTCGGTTTGAGAGGTCTACCTGAATTCCTTGTTGCAAAACCGGGACTTAACTCAGGATTTATGATTCCTCAATATGCAGCTGCAGCAATGGTTAGTCAAAATAAGATGTACTGCCACTCAGCAGC
Organism: Falsiporphyromonas endometrii; assembly: GCF_042654485.1. Taxonomy (NCBI): domain Bacteria; kingdom Pseudomonadati; phylum Bacteroidota; class Bacteroidia; order Bacteroidales; family Porphyromonadaceae; genus Falsiporphyromonas; species Falsiporphyromonas endometrii. The sequence continues at coordinate 46,029 of NZ_JBHSGO010000216.1, forward strand.
AAGCGACTCTATCGTCTCTTCAAACGGACAAGAAGACCACGTTTCAATGGGTGCAAATGCGGCTACTAAACTTATCCCTCTTATTGAGAATGTAGAAAGGATCTTCGGTATCGAACTTCTTAACGCATCCCAAGCATTCGAATTCCGTCGTCCTACCAAGACCTCTCCTATCCTCGAAAAGATGCTTGCAGCATTCAGGAAGGAAGTTCCTATGGTTGAGAACGACATCGTAATGTACAAGGCTATCCAAAAAGCTACTAAGTTCGTTCAGACATACGAATTCTAATTGCTTACATGCCACAAAAGGGGCTGTGACTGTCAATCATGACTTGTCACAGCCCCTTTTCTTGCTACACACCAAGATCTCTTACATGACCGAATCTTGGACCACTTGCTCTGTATCCCCTTCACTTGGAGATGCGGCATCAATCTTCTTGCCATCTACCCCTACCAAATGATTGACAAACCATTTGCCATCTTTCTTGACCAATTCGAGTTGAATGGTATGATTGCTTTTAGAATAAACCACAGCAGAAGCCTTATCACCACTGATAACAATATCATCAACACGATCCAAATTGTCAAATATCTTTGAACCCTTGACAGACTCTCTAAACGAATCCAATGAACTCTGATCATCTTTGATTTTTAGAAAGCCGGCAGAAAGATCTCCGGCCGAACAGGATGCAAGCTGCTCAATATCTCCCGCTTGATAAGCTTTAAGATAATCTTTAACAACCCCTTTGATAGAAGATTCGGCACATGAAGACAAAAAGGCCGCCATCATAACAAAGATGAAAGAATAAAATAACTTTTTCATACGTACTTCAATGATGCCTTCGCCATAAACAAACACCAAGAATCGGGGAAAGCATTCCAACTCTTTGGTTTAGTAAAGATAATATATGTTTAGATAACACATAAAGAGACAAGCAATCCTCTTTGCAAAAAACAACTCTGCGTACTGAAAGGCAAAGAGTCTCCTTTTATCATTATGACTCAAAAGGAGTAACTTTGCGATTGTAAGAATAGGATGATATGCAAAACAGATCTTTATATACAATGGGAATAATGCTGATGACAGCATTGTTTTTGATAAGTGAAGCCAGCCCATGCCTTGCTCAGAAAGCTGATAAGACTGTCAAGAGCAAACAGGAGGTAAACGCTATTGACACGATTTACAAGCTCAATACCCTTACCGTTACTGCTCGAATACGAAGACAGGATATAATCAAGCCACAGCAACTTAGTGGAAAAGAACTTAAAAGCCTCAACAGTCTTAATGTTGCTGATGCCTTGAGATACTTCAGCGGGGTACAGATAAAAGACTATGGAGGAATTGGTGGTATTAAGACTGTCAATGTACGATCGATGGGGTCACATCATGTGGGAATTTTCTACGATGGCATCGAACTTAGCAATGCTCAAAACGGACAAGTAGACCTTGGGCAATACTCTCTGGACAATATGGAATCTGTGGAGGTATATAACGGACAAAAAAGCACCCCTCTTCAGCCGGCTAAAGACTTTGGCTCATCAGGGAGCGTATATATGCAGACTCGCAAGCCTGTATTTGATACAGATCGAAATTATAACTTGAAATTTAATGTCAAGACCGGTTCGTTCGCCCTAATCAATCCCTCTATCTTATGGGAGCAAAGAATTAGCAACACACTAAGCAGTTCTTTCAGTTGTGAAGGGCTAAACTCAGATGGCAAATATAAGTTCCGCTACAAACGAGTTTTCCAAGATGGATCGACTGCTTATGATACAACAGCCACTCGACAAAACGGAGATATTTGGGCCTTTAGGATGGAGGAAAATCTTTTTGGCCGTCTACCTTCTGGTCAGTGGAAAGCCAAAGTATACCATTACCAATCCGAAAGAGGTATTCCGGGGGCAATAGTCAACAATGTTTGGAGAAGAGGAGAAAGGCTGTGGGACAACAACACCTTTGCACAAGCCATGTTGCAAACCGAAGTGACCGAAAGATATTCACTCAAAGCAATTGCCAAATATGCCTACTATAAAACCCGTTATATCAACAAAGATCCCAAGCTACTATATGTAGACAACAGGTATAGACAACAAGAACTTTACGGATCAATTGCAAATGCCTATTCTCTTTCTGAAGGATGGCATATATCATTGGCTTACGACTTCCAATGGAACAAACTGACAAGCGATATGACCGAGTTTGCTTATCCGACAAGGCAACTCCACCTGGTTGCTCTTGCTACAACTTATCGATCATCTAAAGTCAATCTGCAGGCCAGTTTGCTTGGCACATTTGCCAAAGACCACACAAAACTCAGAGGAGCTGAACCATGGAGAGATGACTTTTCGCCGTCCGCTATGATCTCATACAAACCATTTGACAACATCAATCTTCGCTTCAATGGCTACTTCAAAGGCTCTCTTCGTATGCCCACATTCAATGATTTATATTACGCAGACATAGGGAACAGCGGCCTAAAACCGGAGAGGACAAAACAATATGACTTAGGACTACAATACTCCATATTCAAAGATCAAGGAATATTTAGAGGTCTCGATGCAAAAATAGACGGATATTACAATCGAATAACCAATAAAATCATTGCATACCCCAAAGGACAACAGTTTAGATGGACCATGCTAAACTTAGGCAAGGTTGACATCAAAGGGTTAGACATAGTCCTTACCAACAGACTTGAGCCAATCAAAGACCTTATAATAACGCTTAAGGGACAGTATACCTATCAAAAGGCAATTGATGTCACCAATCCCAAAGACACCTATTACCACAATCAAATCCCATATATCCCATGGCACAGCGGGTCTCTCATCACAATGGTTAATTATAAAGGATGGCAACTCAACTATAGCTTCGTCTATGTCGGGGAGAGATACAACCAGCAAGAAAATACCATATATAATTATACGGAGCCATGGTATACCAACGACATAAGCATAGGAAAAGATATTGCATTTAAAGATTGGGGAATGCGCATACAACTTGAGTGCAACAATCTCCTAAACCAAGACTATGATGTCATTCTAAATTACCCTATGCCAAAAAGAAATTACAGACTTACAATAGCATTCAACATATGAAAAGATTTATCTTCATTATCTTCCTTATTGGACTGACAACTACCCTATCTTCCTGTAGAAAAGATGTGATGATTGTTCCGGCTCAATATACCGACTTACCACAAGCCAAACAGCCAAACAGCCCCTTCAGAGGAATGTATTTGCTTAACGAGGGCAATATGGGAAGCAACAAATCATCTCTCGACTACCTTGACTACATGAGTGGTATGTTTATTAGAAACATCTATGCCGAAAGGAATCCCAATGTGGCTCTTGAGCTCGGAGATGTCGGCAACGATATCAAGATATATGGCTCTAAGATGTACATCGTGGTAAATAGCTCACATAAACTTGAAATTGCAGATGCCATCACAGCAAGAAAAATAAAACAAATAGATGTTCCCAATTGCAGATATATAGCTTTTGACAAAGGTTACGCTTATCTATCGAGCTATGTGGGACCGGTTGTCGTAGATCCCAAAGCTCCCAAAGGTGCAATATTCAAAATAGATACAACCGGCTTAAACATAGTTGACAATGTCGAGGTTGGCTACCAGCCGGAAGAATTGGTCATCGAAAAAGGCTATCTATATGTAGCCAACTCCGGTGGTTATCGCAAGCCTAATTATGACAATACAGTAAGCATAGTCGACCTAAAAAATTTTAAGAAGGTCAAAGATATACCTGTTGGCTACAACCTTCATAGACTAAAAAAAGATCAATATGGGCACTTGTGGATATCCTCAAGAGGAAATTATACAACCGAAAAATCAAACCTATATTGTGCAACCATAAACCCTAATAATCCTCTCAAGTTAGATATTGATACAATCAATGTCCCCTGCTCAAATATTGCAATCAACAACAACTCAGCATACATCCTCGGTACAGATTGGAACAACATTGATATGAAAAATAATATCTCATACGCAATAGTCGACATCCAAAGCAAGAAGAAAGTATCAAATAATTTTATTACAGACGGAACAGAAAGCGAGATAGTGATCCCCTATGGCATTATCGTAAATCCTTACACAGAAGATATTCTTATTACAGATGCAAGGAACTATGTATCCTCCGGAAGGCTGATATGCTATTCCAAGCAAGGAAAACGGAAATGGGTTATGACTACGGGAGATATTCCAAATGCCATGTGCTTTCTCCCCAAAAAGCAATAATCAACGATTTGACAATTGATAAGCAAAGGGGATATGCCGATCAAATTTGGCATATCCCCTTTGCTATATATCATCACATATCGGATTACTTCTCCCTCACAAAGATATTGATTGGTGTCCCACTAAAATCCCAATTCTCACGGATTTTATTCTCAAGAAACCTCTTATAAGGATCTTTGACCCACTGTGGAAGATTGCAGTAAAAAACAAATGTCGGCACAGCTGTACGCACCTGTGATACATATTTGATCTTTATATACTTTCCCTTGTTTGCAGGCGGCGGAGTGTTCTCTATAATCGGGAGCATCACTTCGTTCAACTGATGGGTTGGAATACGCGTAGAACGCTTCTTATAAATATCACCGGCAATCTCCAAGACCTTAAAAATACGCTGCTTGGTAAGAGCTGATATAAATATTATGGGGAAGTCGTTAAATGGAGCAAAGCGAGCATAAATAGCCTCTTTGAAGCATTTGATTGCCTCTTCGGTTTTATCCTCAACCAAGTCCCATTTGTTTACACAAACAATCAGTCCCTTGCTATTCTTCTGGATGATACTAAATATATTGACATCCTGGCTCTCAATACCCCGTGTAGCATCCAACATGAGAATACAAATATCAGAACTTTCAATCGAACGAATCGAACGAATAACGCTATAATATTCCAAATCCTCATTTACCTTACCCCTTTTACGGATGCCGGCAGTATCAACCAGATAAAGATTCTGACCAAACTTATTATACTTTGTATAGATAGCATCACGAGTAGTCCCGGCAACATTGGTAACAATGTGTCGATCCTCACCAATAAAGGCATTGATAAGTGAACTCTTACCGGCATTCGGACGACCTACAACAGCGACACGAGGAAGCTCCTCTTCCAAATCTTCCGGCTGATCTTCCGGAAGAAGTTCAATAATACGATCCAAAAGATCTCCCGTACCGGAACCACTATTTGCAGCTATGGGATAAGGATCTCCAAGACCTAACTGATAAAAAACAGATGCTTGAGCATGAAGAGAGTAATTGTCAGCCTTGTTGGCAACAAGAATGACCGGCTTTTTGCTTTGACGAAGAATACGCGCCACATCCATCTCTAAAGAAGGCTCAGCAATCTGAACATCAACGACAAACAATATCAAATCAGCCTCTTCAACGGCTATATTAACTTGCGAATTGATCTCTTCCTCGAAAACATCTTCCGAACCAACAACCCAACCTCCGGTATCTACAACCGAGAAGTCACGATCCAGCCAAATAGCCTTACCATACTGACGATCTCGAGTCGTGCCGGCAATCTCCGTAACAATAGCACGGCGAGACTCTGTAAGGCGATTAAATAATGTTGATTTTCCTACATTTGGACGGCCTACAATGGCCACTAAGTTGCTCATAATTTACATTTTAATCATTATTATAGCCAAAGCTACGCAACTTCTGAACATCATTGCGCCAATCCTTGACTACCTTAACAAACAACTCCAAGAAAATCTTCTTATCAAAGAATTTCTCTAAATCTTTTCTTGCCATAGTGCCCAGTTTCTTTATTGCGGCACCCTTATTTCCAATGATAATTCCTTTCTGAGAATCTCTCTCAACCATAATCACAGCACGAATGCTAATTAGTTTTGGCGACTCCTTAAAGTCTGTCACCTCAATCTCAACAGCATAAGGAATCTCCTGCTGATAGTATAAAAGTATCTTCTCTCTCACAATCTCAGAAACAAAGAAACGAGCCGGACGATCGGTCAAAGCATCCTTTTCGAAGTAGGGAGGAGAAAGCGGAATAAGCTCTTCAATACGAGTTTTTAAGGCAGACGTATTGAACTTATTGGTCGCAGAGACAGGCAAAATCTCTGCCTCAGGGATGACTTGATGCCAAAGCTCAACCAATGTTTCAAGCTCTGACTGTCCTTTAAGAAGGTCTACTTTGTTAATCACAACAATGATAGGACATTCCAATTTCTTTACCTGTTCGATAAATTCTCCGTTCTTTTCAGGCGTTTCAACAACGTCTGTCACATAAACAAGGACATCGGCATCCAAAAGAGCCGACTTGCTAAAGTTAAGCATCGACTCTTGCAACAAGTAATTTGGTTTGAGTACCCCGGGGGTATCGCTATAGACAATCTGCATATCCGGAGTATTGACAATTCCCAATATACGATGTCTGGTCGTCTGAGCCTTAGAAGTAATGATGGACAAGCGCTCGCCCACCAATATATTCATTAAGGTCGATTTGCCCACATTTGGGTTACCCACAATGTTAACAAATCCGGAACGATGTCCGGATTCGCCAGTTTTATTCAAGTTATCTATCGTCATTTAATTAATTCTTGGGGTCGTAAGCCCATTTGAGATAGATCGCGGCCCAAGTAAAGCCAGCTCCAAAAGAGGTCAAGACGAGGTTGTCACCCTTATGAAGTTTATTTTCCCATTCCCATAGGCAGATAGGAATAGTTGCCGAACTCGTATTGCCATACTTCTCAATATTGATCATAACCTTCTCAATAGGCACCTCCATATATCGTGCAACAGCGTCAATGATACGCAAGTTAGCCTGGTGAGGTACGACCCAGTTAATATCATCTTTAGTCAGATTGTTGCGACGCATAATCTCGCCACACGAACGAGACATATCAATGACAGCATGCTTAAAAACAACCTTGCCCTCTTGATAAACAAAATGCTCGCGACGATCTACAGTCTCATGAGTAGCAGGACTGACAGAACCACCTGATTTCATAATCAAATTGCTTCGGCCAACCCCATTGGTATGCATCACTGCATCCAAAACACCTACCTCTTCCTCAGTAGGCTCAAGTAAAGCACACCCGGATCCATCACCAAAAAGAGGAATGGTATTGCGGTCCTGAGGATCAACGACTGCACTCATCTTCTCAGCTGCAGCCACTATGATCCTTTTGTACCTTCCTGATCGAATATAATTACTTCCGGTCTCTAATGCATACAGCCAACTTGGACAAGCACTTTGGAGATCAAATGTAAACGCATTGGTACACCCTGTTTCATAAGCAACGACTGAAGAAGAGGTCGGGAAATGATAGTCAGGCGTATTAGTAGCCAAGATAACACCATCAATACTCTTCGGGTCGATATTGTGCTTCTTAAGCATATTGTTAACCGCCTGGATAGCCAAATATGAAGCCCCTTTGCCGGGGACTTTGAGTACTCTGCGTTCTTTGATACCTACCCTGGTCATAATCCACTCCTCAGAAGTATCTACCAACTTCTCAATATCCGCATTGGTAAATCTATCTTCAGGAAGGTAGGCCCCAACTGCTGTAATAGCTGCATTTATTTTATTCATAATAATATATAGAGACTACAATTTATAAATGATGACGCTAAAATAATAAAAAAAGCCCCGACTACCCAAAAGTGGAGCCGGGGTTTTTATACCGTTTGCTTATTAGGCATTAAAGAGCAGCCTCTTTAACAATTGCTAACTTGCCTCTGTAGTATCCGCATTCAGGACATACAGTGTGGTAAATGTGCCATGCACCGCAGTTTGGACATTTGGCCAAAGTCGGCATCTTAGCATGGTCATGAGAGCGACGTTTACCTTGTCGCATCTTTGACTGTCTTCGTTTAGGATGTGCCATAATTTTATGTTTTAATTATTAATCATTCTTACTCAACTGAGTTTGTCTTTTAACTTTGACAACTCAGCCCAACGAGGATCTTTAGGGGCATCTTCCTCACCAAAATCATACAACTTGTCAATCATATCCTGATTGCATTCAGACTCCGGATGTACCTTTTTCATTGGAAGTGAGAGTTCGACGAACTCATACAACAGCCAAGACAGGTCTAAGGTAGCCTCTTTTTCGGGAATAGTGATAATATCTTCGGACTCTTCCTCATATTCTTCACCTAATTTCACCATCAAATGGGCAGATGTATCGACCGGACAAATCAACTCATCCAAACATCTATCACAAATGGTTTTGATTTTCCCCTTCAGTTCAATCTGAACGTCAAAGACTCCCGCTGTTTTTGTTATATCAACAGTGGCTTCAACATATCCTCCATCCGTTTCGATCTTCTCCGAATCTGCAAAATATGCATCATCCAAAATGAACGACTCACGGTGACAATCACCTACAATTGCCTTGAGGTCTATCTTATATGTCTTATTTTCAACCACGTTAATCTTTGCGTAAAATCGTGTGCAAAGATAGCAATAAGGACAATAACAACAAAAGGTTTTATGTATGGAGAGTCCTCAACATAGAAGAAGATAGGTCCAAAGTGCTGAATTTATGGCACTTTGAGAAAGTTTATGAAAGCTACAATTTTTTGCTTTTCCATTTTCCCGACCATAAATATTTGTAACTAAAGATACCTATAAAGATGTAATATAAAACTTCTACAGTATAACAAATATCCACAGAAGCTCTTAAGCCATAGGTCATTATACCTGAATAAATGACATAAAAGATAGTGGCAGCCATTTCAATAAGGAGAGCTTTTTTCGTAGCACCCGCAGCTGAGACGGCAGAGAACGCCATATTGCCGTATGCACAAATACAAAGAGAGACACAAATCACATACAAAGCTGGCCTTGCCTCTTGTATTAAAACTGGTTCGTCTGTAAAAACACCAATCACAAAACCGGGAAACACACTAATTATAATACAAACTCCAGCCATAACCAAGAAGGACAATCTCGATATACTCCTCACAAATCGCTTCACCTCGTCACTCTTACCGGCACCAATAAGCTGGCTAACCAATGAATTGACAGATGTGGAGAAGGAATTGATAGGGATAAACAAGAAGATATATACACTCCTTATTATAGTGGCTATGGCAAGAGGCCTTTCGCCCAAATGTTCGATCATAAAGAAAAACAATGCCCATGAAGACATACTGATAAGAGCCTGGAGCATGATATAGACAGAGAGTCTAAATATCTTCAGAATAAGTTTCCACTGAATAGAGAAAAGGCCTCTTACTGAAAGGCCAAAATGTGAACGATCGACCTCCAAGCGAACATAAACAAGGTAAAAGACAAGTGAACACATCTCTGCAATAACTGAAGCTATTGCTGCACCTTTGACACCAAGTTGAGGCAATCCCAATTGCCCAAATATAAGACCATAATCGAGTATGATATTCACGAATGCCATCACAAAGGCATTGTAAGTCAAGACTTTTGTCCTTGCAATACCAACAAAAAAAGATCTAAATGCAGCACACAAGAATGAGAACAAGAATCCAAGGAGTCGGTAATCCCAATATTCGGTGGCGACTGCTGCGATTCGATCAGAAGAAAAAACAGCATAGAAAAACTTCTCTCCAAAAAAATATCCGACAACAATCACAAATACAGCTGCCATAGAGAGCATAATGAAACTTTGTGAAAGGACTTTTCCTATGTTGGAATAATGTTTGCTGCCAAAACGTCTGGCAATAATAATCTGAGTCCCCGCCCCCAAACCAAAACCTAAAGTAAAAACACAGAAATATACCATAGAGGCCATAGCTGAGCCTCCCAAGGCAATCTCTCCAAGTCTACCCATGAAAGCTGTATCTGTAAGCCCTATGATATTTTGAGCAAGCAGAGAGATAAAGACCGGACTTGCAATCCTAAAAACATTTTTGCTGTATTTATTCATAGATTATGAATCAATCAAGTTGCAGAAAAGAACCTACTTTGAAGATATTTTGAATGGATTAAAAGAATATGTAAGGTTTCACAAAACTGCAACAAAACACCCTCAGCACAGATAAATGATGAAATCAAGTATAATCTTACTCTCTGAAAAGACGAGTACCATTATACCAAGGTGTTTTCACAAAGGTAACGAAACATTGCAAGACAGCATATATGCAAAGGGAAGCTGTTCCTGATCTGACCTTGGTTCTTAATCACGAATCAGCATGCCCCATGTTATGGATTTATTCGGAATGGTCTGACACTACCAGATCTAAGCAAGACAAGTCCTATGCCATTTTTTATGTTGGTAAGTGTTGGTGTCTGCTCAACCAAACCAGAGTCTTCATCAATACTAAAATCGTCATCATCGTCCAAGTCCAGATCATATTTTATTAGTCCAAACTTATAATAGGCTTCATTCAGTCCATATAGATAAAAGCACCCCTCTTGATGTTGTGATATTTTTGGAATCCTCACATCAATATTTGCCGTCTTAGAGCTCATTCTCTTTGTATTGAAGAACGGTATAACATAGAGGGAAAGCTGGCTAATATAATTTTCATTGATTCCTTTCATGAGATCATTACACACCTTTGGGAAAAGCGGATCATACCCTGTCCAGACCGGAAAATTGTTCTCACTGTCTCCGTACCAGAATTCTGATTGAGCATCATGGGGTGTTGTATTTCTTACTGCAAGACCCAACCAATTCTCTTTTGGATAGGTTCTATCAGTCATATTTACATCAATTTTATATGTAACATACTTCCCATTTTCATCATGAGCAATACGGCTAAAATGGTTGTAATCTGTCACGACCTCACTTACAGTCAGAGAATTGATCTGAGGCTTCTCCGGCATGACTTCTTCAAAATAGGCCGTCTTGTAGCCGGGACTTGAGGCCTCTATTCGTATCTTTTGTTTCTCTCTTGGAGCAACCTTTCCTCTATAAAAAATTATACCGTTGTAGCTACTCGGATCCTGCTCAAGAAGCTGGCGGTCCACCAATTTGTCATCTATAAACATCTTAACCTCGACAGATTGCAGTCTAAGCGAATCTTCCGAACTATGTTTAGCCTTTCCACTCGAAATATATGCGTTGGTCTTGCTAAGTTTCAATTCAGGAATACTGTCCGCCTCTATCAGTCCGTTGATTACAATAGATGGATGAGTCTGGCTTTTTATATCTAAGTTAAGGTCGTTTTCACAGCCGGTCAGACATAGTGCCAAAGTCGCTAAAACAATAAATATAATCTTATTCATAAACTAAATTCATTAAAATTTATAGGTATAAGATATAGATGGGATGATCGGGAAAAATGTTATGGATTTGAGCTTGGCCCTGTTTACATCAGCGCCCTGCATGAAACCATCGGTCTCCTCATCTAAATAGACCATAAAGGAATTTTGATGGACGTACGCATTGTACAATCCGAAGGACCATATACCCATTCTACCTTTTTTCTTGGGTCTATAAACATTAACATTCAAGTCCAGTCTATGATATAGAGGCATACGGTAATTGTTTCTCTCTTTAAGATATTTCTTTTGCTTACCATTGATATCGGTATAGTATTCCAACGGCAAGGTTGCCATATTACCACTTGACAAAGACCAAGTAGCCGAAAGATCTACCTTCGGGCTAACCTTCCATATTCCAACGATATTGAGTTTGTGTCTATTATCAAAGCGATCCGGAAAGCGCTTACCTCTATTGACTTCGCCTCCCGGATATATTCGGTTAGCCCAAGACAAAGTATAAGAGATCCAACCCGTAAAGGGGCCTTGATTCTTCTTAAGCATCAGTTCTACACCATAGGCTCGTCCCTCACCGGAAGCCACCCTATCCTGCCAACTTTGGTCACTGAGTATCACACTCTCTCCATCTTTATAAGACAAGAGGTGATCCATCGTTTTGTAATACCCCTCAGCAGATATCTCATATCCTTTGTTTGCCCAATATATCCCTAATGAACTTTGTTTGGAGACCATTGGCTTCAATTTGGATGTAGCCGGTACCCAAAGGTCTGTGGGGAGTGCAAGGACACTTCCTTGAAGCAAATGCACAGACTGAACCATCTGCGAATAAGCCCCTTTGATACTGATACGATCATTTAACATCGCCCTAAACGAAGCTCTGGGTTCCGCAGAGAGATAACTCTTTCCCTGAACTTTTATTAATGTCGCTCTTCCTCCCAAGTTTAATGACAACCAATCAACCAGAGATATCTCATCCTCCAAGTAAAGAGAAGTCTCATGGGTGTGTATAACATCGTCCTTAACCTTGATGAGTCCTCCACCAATAACATCATCTTCATACCCTCCTTTTGTATCAATCTTTTCTGCATTTGGTCTGAAAGTATGAAAAGTATAAACACCTCCAAACCTTACAAAGTGGCTATTATTTGGATGAAAGTCCCAGTCCGTTCTCACTCCAATATCATTGATTCCACTCTTAAGTTTGTATTTGAAAGATGAGATATTATTGCCCTCCTTGTCTTCATTGTGATTCTTTATCTTCGAATCGTACTGACTATAAAGAAGCGTGGTATGGGCAAAAAGTTTAGGGCTGATGGCATAATCCCATCCCAAAGAAGAGAGGATATTGCCCCACCCCATATTAAACTTAAAATAATCATAATTGCCACTCTGATATTTATCCTTTGACGATGCGCCTAAGATATCATACCCTGAGTATAGTTGAAAATAGATACGATGTTTGTCATTAAACTTATGATTGAGTTTGACATTGGCATCAAAAAAATGATAGCCAAAATCAACATCCGAATCCTCCTGCTTATTGATGATCCAAATAAAAGGTTTACTAACCAAGTCCAAATAGGTCCTTCGAAAAGAGACATGAAATGAGGTACGATCTTTTAGAATAGGCCCCTCAAAGCTGATTCGAGATGAGATTAATCCAATATTGAAAGTCCCGTGGTATTCCTTCATATTACCATCGTTGGTATGAACATCCATTACGGAACTCAGCCTACCTCCAAAACGTGCCGGAAAGCTTCCCTTATAAATCTCTGCTGATTTGACTGCATCAGAATTGAAAGTGGAAAATAGACCAAACAAATGATTGACATTATACATTGGGTTACCATCAACCAAATAAAGATTCTCGTCCGAATTTCCCCCACGAACAATCATACCCGAAAAACCTTCATATCCCTTCGAAACACCGGGAAGAAGTTGAGCATATTTTATAAGATCAGCCTCACCCATAAAACTCGGCATACGACTGAGATCCTGCATAGACAATCTGGTACGACCTACCTCGATAGATTTGAGCTCCGATCGTCTGTCTGCTGTCACCACAACCGTATTGAGCTCTTTGGCAGACTGTTCTCTAAGACCAATGTTAATAGTTGTATCTGAAGCTACATGAAAAACTTTTTCTTCGCTTATATATCCAACATAAGAATATGTGATACGCAGATCTCCCGCAGGAACGGTCAAACTGTAATAACCGGAATTGTTGGTTACCGTACCTGTTTTATCCGAACTGTTAAAAATATTCACCCCTATAAGACTCTCTCTTGTTTGAACATCCGTAACATATCCACTTATCGTCACCTCGTTTTTATTCTGGCCATAAAGAGGCATAAACATAATAGTAGATAGTATCAATAAGAGAATACAGACAAAGGGTTTGCAAAATGTATAATGCATAAATTACCTATTAATCAATAGTTCGTTAAAAAATATCCAAGCCTAAGCGGCTCTGGCAGTAAATAAAATGAGTTCTTTGAAAAGTTTGTCAATAACTTGCGGGTCTGGGCTAATCCCAAACACGCAAATAAATCGTTCA
>NZ_JBHSGO010000217.1:0-80439 GCF_042654485.1 Falsiporphyromonas endometrii
CCGGGCGGACGCCAATCCCCCCGGTGTTTTTCATGTCCGCCTGACGGATGAACAAAACAATGAAATGAAATGATTAATTTTGACTCAAAGATAAACCTCCTTTACACACTTTTTGGGATACTACCAAGAAGTGCCAACCAACAGACAACAATGGTTGTGACATTTTGACAGTACACCAGGCATACACAAAAAAGGCTGTGCCAGATGTTGCAACACATCGACACAGCCTCTCTTAATATAACGAGATTAGACAGGTTAATGACCTATCTACATAGATAATCAAATCTTATTATCCGAACCTAACACATCAGTAATCTTGTGCATATAGAGTTCCTTAAGGCTATCTCTTGCCGGACCAAGATACTTACGTGGGTCAAATTCTGCAGGCTTATTTGCAAAGACTTCTCTCACAGCAGCAGTCATAGCCAAACGACCGTCTGAGTCAATATTAATCTTACATACAGAGCTTGTTGCAGCCTTGCGAAGTTGATCTTCCGGTACACCAACAGCATCCTTGAGCTGTCCACCATACTTATTAATAATGGCAACCTTATCTTGAGGAACAGAGCTTGATCCGTGAAGCACGATCGGGAAGCCCGGTATTCTCTTTTCTATTTCTTCAAGTATATCAAAACGTAGTGGTGGTGGTACCAAAACACCCTTTTCATTCCTTGTGCACTGCTCCGGTGTAAACTTATAAGCACCATGAGATGTACCAACAGAAATAGCAAGTGAATCAACACCGGTCTTAGAAACAAAGTCTTCAACCTCTTCCGGACGAGTATATGTATGTGATTCGGCAACTACATCATCTTCAATACCTGCCAAAACACCCAATTCACCTTCTACCGTAACATCATACTTATGGGCATATTCCACAACCTTCTTGGTTAATGCAACATTCTCATCATAAGGCTTAGAACTTCCGTCAATCATCACAGATGAGAAGCCCATCTCGATACAGCTCTTGCAAAGCTCAAATGTATCTCCATGGTCAAGATGCAAACAGATTTGTGGATGCTCCAAGCCAAGTTCTTTGGCATATTCTACAGCACCTTGCGCCATATATCGCAGCAAAGTCTGATTGGCATATTTACGAGCGCCACTTGATACTTGCAAGATTACCGGAGACTTTGTGGCAACTACCGCTTGAATGATAGCTTGCAATTGCTCCATGTTATTAAAGTTATACGCAGGAATGGCATATTTACCAGCCATTGCTTTGGCAAACATTTCTCTTGTGTTTACCAATCCAAGTTCTTTGTAACTTACCATATGGATAATTAATTTGTTATTTTATGGGTTATCATTAAATGAATTCTAATTATATCAACTACTTTCGGCTATGTTTTTCTACATTTAGGAGAACGTATTTAACCTACCTACTTCTACAAAGATAACTTTACTATTTGGATAATCCTCATACAAACATATTTTTGCACGTCGAATTACTACCGATACTCCACCTCAGATCTTTGCTTCTTAAGGTAAATAAGCATTTATAACTTTAAAACTATCAGTATTTGCTGTCAGTGTAACTTTCTCAACACTCGCCGGCAACAACAAAGTTGTACCCTTGGACAGGACAATCCTATAGCCACTGTCGTCCAACATTGTGCCTTGTCCTTGTACACATTGGAATATTTTGAAAGTCTCCAATTGTTGAAACTTCAGATTATAAGTCTCATTCGACAAAGAGATTAGATCCGTATTGAAGAAGTCTGATCTCACAAGTGGCTTGGTCACATCATCACAGGCCTTAAGAGAATCATCGAAACATCTACCCAAAGCAACCACATCATCATATACTATGGCACGGGCGGCATAGTCTGTGTGCAAATCACGAGGTTTGCCATCTTTATCTTTACGATTAAAATCATAGATACGATAAGTATAATCAGAACTTTGCTGAATCTCTGCCAACAGGCATCCGGCACCGATTGAATGAATACGTCCGGCAGGGATAAAAAACACATCGCCCGATTTGACCTCATGCTTGACCAAAAGTTGCTCTATCGTACTGTTGGCAATCGCCTCTCTATAATTAGCTTCATCAATTTTGTGTTTCAATCCACAATAGATATAAGCACCGGGCTCAGCATCAATAATATACCACATTTCGGTTTTTCCTTTTGCCATGGGCCCATGCAACTCCGAAGCCAATTTATCATTCGGATGCACCTGAATAGATAACTGATCGTTCGAATCGATAAACTTGACAAGAAGCGGAAATTCTCCACAATTATGCCTCATTCCTTTTGTTCCGAGCAGGTCTACTCCCATTAGACTTACAGCATCATTGAGCGACAGACCTCTCAATGGTCCATTTGCAATCTTAGATGTGTGGCTATGCAATCCGGAGATTTCCCAAGTCTCCCCAATCTTCATATCACAATCTTTCCACCGTGCTTCGGAGGATACATTCTTGAGTTTCAACAGATTTGTTCCTCCCCAAATTACCTCTTTGAAGTACGGAGTAAACATCAATGGATATGAAATATTTATCATATATTATATGTATAAATTTTGCGTCGCAGTCCTTATCGCACCAATTATTTAGCGATGAATACAAAATCAATTTCATTCATTGGAGACATCATCCAAATAATTCTCCCGGTATCTGAGTAATATCTTGCTTTAGTTGTTTGCGACTAACACAATTATCTTAAACAATACAACAGTTCCAAATCTCCAATGGTCAAATGACATTTTGAGATTGAATCAAAACTTAGACAAAGATATCTATTAGTCATTAATAAAAGGGCTACACCAAGAGTTTGTTTGCTCTTTGTGCAGCCCTCTTATTGTCAAATACTAAGACTGAGAAGCGAATCCCGAGTTATTTCACTTCAGTAGTTTGAAGACAAGCTCTTACTTTCTAAACTTCAATAAACTCGAAACTCAATCTTACTCTTCATCCTTTTCTTCCATATTGGTAAAGACATTTTGAACGTCTTCATCTTCCTCGATCTTCTCTATGAGTTTATCGACAGCAGCCCTTTCTTCATCTGTCACAGACTTAGTATCGTTGGGAACTCTCAAAAACTCAGCCGATTTGATCTCAAATCCATGCTCTTCCAGATAGCTCTGGATTGCCGCATTTGAATTGAAGTCTCCTGTGATCACCAATTCGTTTTCTTCGGTATCCTCTTCAACACCTTCAACATTAAAATCAATAAGTTCAAGTTCAAGAGATTCCAAATCAACATTTTCAGGCATAGCAACGTGGAATACACACACATGATCAAAAAGATATTCCAAACTGCCGGTTGTACCTAAGTTGCCACCATGTTTATTAAAATAGCTTCTGATATTTGCAACTGTACGGGTATTGTTGTCTGTTGCTGTTTCTACAAAGATGGCAATACCATGAGGACCATATCCTTCATAGTTTATTTCCTTGTAATCTCCGGCATCCTTTTCAGTAGCCCTTTTGATAGCACGTTCAACATTATCCTTAGGCATATTCTCTTTCTTCGCAGTTTGTACCAAAACACGAAGACGAGGGTTGGCGTCAGGATCCGGACCACCTGCTTTTGCAGCAATTGTAATTTCCTTACCCAACTTTGTAAATACGCGGGCCATATTGCCCCAACGTTTCAACTTTCTTGCTTTACGATATTCAAACGCTCTTCCCATATTATATTCCTGGTAGCTTATTAAAAATAATTCTTTTACTCTTTTACGACTTCAAATATATTGAAAAAACAGAGCCTGCAATACGAATTTTGCAAGCTCTATTTCCATTTTCTATTATCTCAATGTTGCATCAAACTGCTTTTCCATTGTCTTGATAAGCTTTTGCATAATGTTGTCAATCTGCTTATCACTCATGGTGCGATTGTCATCTCTTAAATAGAAACTCAAAGCATAGCTCTTCTTGCCACTTGGAAGGTTTTTGCCTTCATAGACATCAAAAAGCTCTACTCTTTTCAAAAGTTTCTTTTCACATTGGAATGCAGCCTCTTCTATATCCTTATACGAAACCTCTTTATCCACTAAGAGAGCCAAGTCCCTCTTAACCTCAGGGAACTTTGGAAGTGGCTGAGCTTCAAACTTACTTCGAGCTCCGAGTTTATAGATTTCTTCCCAGTTAAGCTCAGCAAAGTAAACCTCTGTCTCAACTTCGTATTTCTCTGCTAATCGAGAATCGACTACACCAAAGCTACCCAGCTTGATTCTGTTTGCCTTAGTATAGATATCCAATCCCTGACTGAAAATATCCATATCAGAATTGCCATAGACAACATCCTCTTTTTGTACTGAAGCTCTTTTCAATATATTCTCAATGTGAGCTTTGAGTTCGGCTATATCAGAGACTTCATCAGGGTGAGCCCAAGATCCCGACACCTTTTGGCCGGCAATCCAGATGCCCAATTGATTGGTTTGCGAATAGCGACTTAGTCCTCTATCCTCATCCCTCTCTTCAATCGTACCATCATATTTATAGGTATTACCCCACTCAAAGTAATAGAAACGCTTCGATTTGCGATGTTCATTACGAGCAATACTTGCAAGTCCCCCAAACAAAAGTGTTTGTCTCATCACATCCAACTCATTTGAAAGAGGATTGAGCAATCGCACCAAATTGTCCGATTTGTAAGACTCGAGTTTTTCATAAGGGGCAGAAGAGACCAACGAATTGCACAAAATTTCATTGAAGCCGGCGCCCACAAGTTGCTCAGATATGACAAGAGACAGATGATAGCTCTTATCCTCTTGGGTCCTATTTACCAATGCCATATTGACATGATTGGGAAGCTCAATGTTGTTATATCCGTAAATTCTGAGAATATCCTCAATCACATCCACATCTCTTGTTACATCAGTACGATAACGAGGTACTGCAAGATGCATCAAATCACCCTCTTCCGAGACAACTTCAATCTCCAATGACTTAAGAATCTTCTTAACATCATCCATAGGTATTCTCTTACCAACCAAGCGACAAAGCTTATCGTAACTCAGATTGACCTTCCACGGCTCAACAGGAACCGGATAAATATCAGTCAATGAGCTTGAGATTTGTCCTCCTGCAATTTCCAAGATAAGAGAAGCAGCTCTCTTGATGGCATATGATGTCATATTAGCATCAAGTCCTCTCTCAAAGCGGAATGATGAGTCGGTATTTAGTCCTAATCTTCGAGCTGTCTTACGTACTCTTGTGGCATTGAAGTTTGCAGCTTCCAATATAATAGATGTGGTTTGATCAGTGCATCCCGAATTTAGACCTCCAAACACACCGGCTATACATAGAGCCTTACCCTTGGCATCAGCAATCACAATGTCATCGGCATGAAGCTTGCGTTCAATGCCATCCAAAGTTATAAATGGTTCATCTGACTCAGCCAACCTCACTCTAAATCCGGTATGTCCAACCATATCTGCATTATAGGCATGCAAAGGCTGACCATACTCCATCAATACAAAGTTGGTAATGTCTACTACATTATTAATAGGCTTCATACCGATGGTACGAAGAAAGTTTTGAAGCCATTCGGGGCTTTCTTGCACTTTTATGCCATCTATTCTCAATGCCTGAAAACGAGAGCAACAATCATCCGGACAATCTATCTGAACCGGGACAGGAGCATCAATCAAAAAGTTTAGGCGAGGCAATTCCGGCAATTTGGCCACCTGTTCTTTTCCACTATGAAGACTCAGATAAGCAGCCAAATCTCTGGCCACTCCATAATGAGAAGTTCCATCAATACGATTAGGTGTTATTTCCACCTCTATGACATAATCTTCTTCTACATTATAATATTCTGCAGCCGGCATTCCCACGCGCACTTTATCCTTCGGCAAGGTAATAATCCCGGACAAGTCCGATCCTACACCTATCTCGGACTCAGAGCAAATCATACCAAAACTGTCTACTCCGCGCAGACGAGATTTCTTAATCATAAACGGATCGTCAGATCCTTGTCCCAAGATGGTACCTATCGTAGCTACAACGACATATTGTCCCTGTGCCACATTAGGAGCACCGCATACTATCTGAACCGGCTCTTCCGAACCAAGATCCACTTTCGTTATATGCAAATGGTCACTATTGGGATGGTCTTCACAACTTGTGACATAACCTATCACAAGGCCCTTGAGACCTCCGGGGATAGACTCTACTTTTTCTACTTTAGCGACCTCCAACCCAATTGAAGTAAGCACTTCAGCCACCTCTGATGGTGTAAGGTCAATATCGACGTACCGACGTAATCGGTTGTATGATACATTCATATATCTTTAGCTTTTCTGCTGTTTTTACTGCAAAAGTAATCAATTCGCATGCGATGACCAATAATTATCTCCTATATATAACAAAGACAATAGATAATCGATGCGAGAGCTTTAAAACAGCTTCTTATCAATAATATTTCTGAACAGATGCTGCCGAGAAGGTATCCATATTGTTTACCATACAAACAGCACTTTGCACAATGGGATAAGCACATATAGCACCTGTTCCTTCACCCAATCTAAATCCCAAATGCAACAAAGGCCTCACACCAAGGTAATCAATAAGGATCTTATGACCTACTTCATCTCCTTCATGCCCAAAGATCGCATATTCCATCACCTCGGGAGCGATGGCACGGGCCATCAAAATACATGAGGTCATAATAAAACCATCTATTAGAATAAGCATTTTAAGTTCTGCTGCACGAAGCATAGCACCAACAGCCATCACCATCTCAAAGCCTCCAAACTCACTCATCAAAGCATAAGGATCGTGACGATTACCTTCAAATCGATTTTGAGCTCGAGTCAACACATCCAATTTGTGTGCTACACCTTGAGAGTCCAAGCCACTCCCGGCACCAACACATGTAGCTATATCCATGTCCGTAATACAACTCATCCAAAGTGAAGAAGCCGAAGTATTTGCAATTCCCATCTCTCCAATGGAAATGATATTAGTACCCTGATTATAGACAGCATCTACCTCTTCTGCTCCGATCCTCAGACACCTATCCACCTCATCCATACTCATTGCCGGCTCATAAAGATAATTGGAAGTTCCCTTCCTAACCTTACGATTGATAATGCCAAGATCTGACGGAAAATCATAATCGACGCCACCATCAACAAGCCTCAAACCAAAATGATGCTGATTGCACAAAAAATTGACTCCGGCTCCGCCTTTTGAAAAGTGAATCATTTGCTGCCATGTAATACATCGAGGTGAAAAACTAACCCCTTCAACTTCAATTCCATGATCAGCTCCAAAAAGAATATTGACAGGCTTATTCAACTTGGGGGACAAGGTTTGTTGTACCATACAAATTTGCTCTGCCAAACTTTCCAATACTCCTAACGATCCTTTAGGTTTTGTGAGGTCATTGATATGAAAAACAACTTCAGGATATATAGACTGATTGGGACGACTAATATCAAACTGCTTCATAATTTAACGCATTATATTTACTTGATTCTAACAGGAATGCCACTAATACAGAGATACGCTTCATCTGACTGCTTGGCAACATATTGATTAACGAGCCCCAACAAATCAGCAAACTTGCGTTGCATCCTGTTGGGAGATGTTCCACCAAGGCCAATTTCATTAGAAACAAAAACAATCATTTGGGCTCCGGAAGATTGCAAGAAGATATCAAGCTCTGACTTTATACACTCAAAAGCTTCCTCTATACGATCTTCTCCTTTGTCGAAAAAAAAGTTAGTGGTCCAAAGAGTAAGACAATCTACCAATACAACTCTATGGTCCAATCGAAGTCTTCCCAAATAGAGCGGTTCTTCTATATTGGTCCACTGAGGTCCACGACGATCTTGATGTATACGTACACGCTCACGAAAATCATCATCCAACACACGAGCTGTAGCCACATAGACCGGATGAGACGATGCATGAAGTACAAACTCCTCAGCAAACTGACTCTTACCTGATCGCTGACCACCACTTATGTAAACTATCTTGGCCATAACTATTGAGAAACTTAGGGGTAAATATCTCCTTTCAACAAACTCTATGTGAGCACAAAGATAGCTTTACAAATCGAAATATTATCTCCATATGCATTAAGGCAGAAATGTCTTTTAAAAGAGCATTATTGCCGCTGACGCAAACTTTCTCTCAAGCAGGAAGCAATCCAAAGATTGGTCAAGTAATTGTCGTTAGAGATCATAATTAGCATAATTAGAATGTATTCCTTGCCAAATAGAGTGACTTGAATCGGATAATAAAACTATAAATTTTACTTAAACCACACTTTATTAGATAAATAATGTAAACATATTAAGGCCTATTTCAGCCTAAAAACAAGCCCTTTTGTGAATCTAAAAGTGGCCTATTCTCTACAAAGCTCATAGAAGATAGGACGAAATCGTCCTATCTAAATGTTAATATATGTATAGACTGATTTTTATGGACAAACTGGCGGCTTAAAAACCCACTTCAGGCCGCCTTTTTTGGAAGGTCGCGCTACTTACAATCCATTCTCGCGCTACCTTGAAGGTAAACTCGCGCGAGGTTGCACTTGAAGTAGCGCGACTTCGCATGTCAAGGTCGCGCGACAACGGATCGAAAGTCGCGCGAGAATAGATTGCTTCTCGCGCGACCTTACTTGTTAAAATAGCGCATAAAAAAGCCTGTTTCGTACTAATAAGACGGGCAAAGTCGACAAAAGGTCAGGTGACCCTAACCCTCGAATTTAAGATTTTGAGGTTGAATCAGTGTAATTTGAGTAGCTTTTTGAGCAAAGTTTAAGGCAACAATATTTAACAGATAAAGGTCTCTCATTACGAACTTCACAGCCCTACGAGAAAGACAACCGTCCGGATTGATTTGTTCCTCTGAGATAAGACATATCTCACCTGCTTGAAAAAACAATCTCACAAGCGAAATGATCATCAGAAGTACAGTAAGTAATATGCTTATCTCCATGGTTATTAATTCTATATCAATGACTAAGATACCAAAAAAGATCCTCATTCACAATGATGCCCATTACAGAGATAGTTACTTGAACTATTACACAAACGCAAATCCTATAGTCTTTTGTGACCCCATTATCAAATCACAAGCAATATAGATGTGGGGCAATAGTTTATCCGAAATATTGTGCTTCATCCCATTCATATCATAAACATGTCAACTCCAATCAAAGCACTAAAACACATTGGGACAAACAGAAAAGGAAAGTTCATAACCCTACTTTCCTACCTCTTTCATTGATGTGAATAGATTGAATGAACAAGGCTCTCTCATTGATATTGGGATCAATAAGACTGCTTCCTGTTGATAACTTGTTGATAAGCAGATTAACAAGCATTATATCAATAGAATATAGAGCACAAAAGAATGAACAGTTGTAATTCAAAACTGTTGATAAATCTATATTTATTGTTCATAAAGGCTGTACTTAAGAGTCAAATCAGACAAAAATAATTCTTCAAATAGTGGTAAATGGCTTAGTTATAAAAGTCAAACTGCCTCCACAACAAAATAATAAAGTACATTTGTCGCCTCATCGTATCGATAGAGACTATTAATTTGTTGAAGATTTGAAGACTATCACGACTACAAAACAAATTGAAACAGCTATGAAAAAGGAAAAGATAAAGACACATATTGATCTGGAGCTCATATACAAAGAATCTATAAAGACAGCTATGAAACTCGAATCCATACTTGACGAAATGGTAATTAGATTTCAAAACATATCTTCCGATGAGCAAACACAAGAGACCGGACAAAAACTCTTGGCAAAAATGGCATTTGTCAGTAGTGCATTATCCTCTGCAATTTCGACTTGCGAAAGCTTGATCCCATTCAACAAAAACCAAGAAATAGCCATGCAAGAGGTGAGCAAGTTAGGGACTAAAGAGATCCCAAACAATGTAGCAGAGATTATGGACACAACTTTTGAGGCAATCATGAAGGATGCTGACACAAATACACAAAAAGACAAAGTCAATCTATTTAGATATTAATCCTTTGACGACAAGTTAAATAAGAGATTATCAAAATATTATATAGATAATAAACATTCTTTTTGATAGTAAACTCATTCAGAAAGCCTTTCAATCCTTAATCCGTCACACCACAGATTATTCATCAAAAGATTCTGAAACGATACATCGTTATAATAAGGGAGTAGCTCTCCTTAAAGTTTAACATAGGCTTGATTAAAATCTCTAACAAACTATTTTTAATCAGACTTTGGCATCTAATGAAGGAGTGTTACGGATATAAAACTGCGCGTTAAAAGATAAAAAAGCCAAAATAGACTACAAAGGCATCTCTTAAGTATTCAATTCTTCTGATTTTTCATCCTAAGAATAACAGCTTCTTTATAATGATTATCTTTGACGACGGATGCCGTATCAGCAAACGAGGCACGCTTCGTATATTTCAAATTGTGTATCGGTACTTAATGAGATTAGATGGAAGAAGTAAGAATAGATAAATGGCTGTGGGCTGTCAGGATTTTTAAGACTCGATCAATAGCCACACAAGCATGCAAGCTAAACAGAGTCTTCATCAATGATCAAGAAGTCAAACCTTCTCGCATGGTGCATATTGGAGATATCGTAAAAGTCAAGAAAGCACCTATCACCTATAGTTTTGAAGTGCTTGGGATAAGCCAAAATCGCATGGGAGCCAAGTTGGTCCCTGGTTTTATGAAGAATATCACTCCGAAAGAGGAATATGAGGTATTGGAAATGACCAAGATATCGGGATTCGTAAATAGGGCCAAAGGACTTGGAAGGCCTACAAAACGAGAGCGCAGAGAGATGGAACAATTTGGAGCAGAATACTATAACGGAGAATTAGAATCTTGGGGTTCCGAATCAAACGAATTTGATTGGGACGAATAATCTGTCTCAACCAAGTCTTATTAATATTACAAAGTATGAATGACAACAAACAAATGCCGGAGATAAGAGTGCCGGAAGATAAACAGATGGGCATATATTCCAATTTATGTATCGTAATGCACTCTCCAAGTGAGTTTATATTTGACTTTGCTCGTATCCTCCCCGGCCAAGAGCAACCCACATTAGCCGGAAGAGTACTTCTTACACCGGACAATGCCAAGAGACTGGCAAAAATGCTTATGGGTAATGTTCAAGAATACGAAAGAAACTATGGGAAGATCGAACTTCCTGAAGAACAAATAGGTCCATCACCCTCCAACATAAAAGGAGAGGCATAAAGCAAAATATATCTTATGAAAATTGTAATTGAAGCTTCTGTCCCCTATTTGCGTGGCATTGCCGAGCAGTTTGGAGATGTAGAATATTTGCAATCCAATGACTTTGATAAAGAGCATCTTAAAGATGCCGATGCCCTGATTATCCGATCAATCACCAAATGTAATGCTCAAAACCTTGAAGGAACTTCCGTCAAACTAATTACCACAGCAACTGCGGGATTTGATCATATCGATCAGACATTCTGCAAAGAGAATGGTATTGTTTGGAAAAACTCTCCCGGATGCAATGCAGATGCCGTGGCACAATATGTTGCCTCAGCCCTATCTCTGATGGCCATTCGTCTTAAAACATCACTCGAAGGCTTAACTATTGGTATAGTCGGTGTTGGACATGTGGGAAGAAGAGTCGAACTCATTGCAAGAGCATTTGGTATGAAGGTATTGCGCAATGACCCACCCAGAGAAGAAAAGGAAGGGAGTCATGGCTTTTGTTCCATAGATGAGATTATGAAAAAGAGTGATGTAGTGACTTTTCATACACCACTAAATAGGGATAGCAAGTTCCCAACATATCATCTGATCAACGATGAACTTTTGAAGAAAGCCCAAAAGACACCGATACTTATCAATGCCTGTCGCGGAGCAGTAGCAGACAGCAAAGCATTGATAAAGGCCAAAAACGAAGGTATCATCAAAGCATTGATCATTGACTGCTGGGAGGGCGAGCCGGATATCAACAGACAACTTCTCAGCCTTGCTGATATTGCAACACCTCATATCGCCGGTTTTTCTGCCGATGGCAAATGCAATGGAGCAAAGATGTGTCTGGAAAACATCTCCAAATTCTTTGATATTCCATCTGAAGCATTAAGGAAAATGCAACCGGAAGACCCTGAAAATCCACTTATCAACATCAATCAATTTGAAGACAACAGAGTTTATCGAACCCAATTAGAGTCATTCAATCCGGAAAAGATTGACAAGATATTAAGACTGCATCCCGAAAACTTTGAGACACTTCGCAAAACCTATAGCTATCCGAGAGAGATGAAAGCTTATACCGTAAGAGGAGCTTCAGAGGAAGAAATCGCAGTTCTTAACAAATTGGGATTTAACGCTATGTCCTATTAACATTATGCTAAAGCAAAAGAAGAATACTCAAGAAGAGAACATCGAGTTAAAGGGAATACGTGTAAACAACCTCAAAAACATCTCATTGGAGATTCCGAGAGGTAAATTTATCGTCATAACCGGATTGTCAGGGAGCGGAAAAAGCTCTCTGGCCTTTGACACCTTGTATGCAGAAGGTCAAAGAAGATATGTCGAAAGTCTTTCGGCTTATGCGAGGCAATTCTTAGGAAGAATGCCTAAGCCGGACTGCGATTATATCAAAGGAATACCCCCCGCTATTGCGATACAACAGCACGTTTCAACAAGAAGTTCAAGATCAACCGTGGGTACTTCCACAGAGATCTATGAGTATCTCAGACTTCTATTTGCTCGCATAGGACACACATTCTCACCCATATCCGGAAAAGAGGTAAAACACGAAGGAGTCCCCGATGTGGTAGCAAAAGCATCTTCACTCCCTCAAGGAACCAAATGCTACCTCCTTGTAAATATAAGCAACAAACAAAAACGAAGCCTCAAAGAAGATCTGGAAATTTATCAACAGCAAGGATATTCGAGGCTGATGAAAGATGGAGAGGTCCTTCGTATCGATGATTGCCTGCAAATCAAATACAAAAAGGATTGGCCTAAAAGAGAAGAGTTGCAGTTGCTTATCGACCGTTTCAAAGTTGATGGAGACCTGACGGAGCTAAAGACCCGCGTAGCCGATTCGGCAGAAGAGGCTTTCTTCGAAGGTCATGGAACCTGTTTCCTCCGTATCGAAACCCCTTCCGGAGAAACTTTTACGCAATCCTACAGTGACAAATTTGAAGAAGACGGCATCACCTTTGAAGATCCTACACCTCAGCTATTCAGCTTCAACAATGCATTTGGCGCATGTCCCACATGTGAAGGTTTTGGCAAAGTTTTGGGTATTGACGAACACCTTGTCATTCCCGATCCGACCTTATCGCTTTTTGAAGGTTGTGTTGCATGTTGGATAGGTCCCAAAAGCAGTGAGTGGCAAAAAGCATTTATCAAAAACTCTTTTGCTTACAACTTTCCGATCCACAAACCTTACTATGATCTTACCCAAGAAGAAAAAAACCTTTTGTGGCATGGAAAGATCATAGACAATACTCCCGTAGTAGAGGGAATAGACCAATATTTCCAGATGCTCAAAAGAGAGCTGCACAAGATACAAAACAGAGTCAGACTTGCTCACTTCAGAGGAGTTTCGTTATGTCCCGACTGCCAAGGAGCAAGGCTAAGGAAAGAGGCATTATGCGTAAAGGTTGGAGGTAAAAACATTGGAGAACTATGCTCAATGAGTATCTCAAAACTCAACGACTTCTTTCTCTCACTCAAACTTACAGAACAAGATGAGTTTATAGCAAAAAGGCTACTTACTGAGATCAGACAGAGGATCAAATTCCTTATGGAGGTGGGGTTGACCTACCTTACGCTCGATAGGACAATGTCCACAATCTCGGGAGGCGAAAGCCAACGAATAAGCCTTGCCACTCAACTTGGCAACAGTCTGGTTGGCTCTCTTTATGTGTTAGATGAACCAAGCATAGGTCTCCACCAAAGAGATGCTCAACGATTGATAGGTGTATTGCATGACTTGAGAGATGCAGGCAATACGGTCGTCGTGGTAGAACATGACGAAGAGGTCATTAGATCTGCTGATCTTATCATTGACATTGGTCCTGATGCCGGAAGCCATGGAGGAGAAATTGTATATATCGGCTCACCCAATGATGTCAAAGAGACAACTCCCGGACATACGGCATCTTTTTTATGTGGCAAAGAAAAGATACCACTACCCAATCAACTTAGACCAATCAATCGCACCATTACAGTAAGTGGAGCCTTTATGCATAACCTAAAGAACATTGAGGTCAAGTTTCCTCTCAAATGCCTTACAGTGGTGAGCGGTGTAAGTGGATCCGGCAAGAGTACCTTGGTGGAAGACATTTTATATAAGGGAGCAAAACAAGTTCTGGAGGGAGACCAAATATCTAAAGAGGGTTGCAAAAATATCTTTGGAGACTTTCACCTGATCAATGGTATCGAATATATTGATCAAAACAGCATTGGGACATCCACCCGTTCCAACCCGGTTACTTATGTTGGGGCATACAACTTCATTCGAGAGCTATATGCATCTCAACCTCTTTCCAAACAAATGGGATATATGCCGTACTTCTTCAGTTTCAATAAAGAGGGGGGTCGATGTGAAACCTGCAAGGGTGAAGGTATCGTTACGATAGAAATGCAATTTATGGCAGATCTTCAGCTCGTTTGCGAAGAATGCCACGGCAAAAGGTTTAAGAAGGAGATCTTGGAAGTCGAGTATAAGGGTAAGAACATCTATGATGTATTGGAAATGACCGTGGATGATGCCATTCAATTCTTCTCTGAAGATAAGACGACTCTCAACCAAAAGATTGTTGACAAGTTGCTAAATCTACAAAGAGTGGGATTGGGATATATCAAACTTGGTCAGAACAGCTCCAGCCTGTCCGGAGGTGAAAATCAAAGAGTTAAGCTGGCGTCCTATCTCGATCTATCTGTTTCGGCTCCGACATTATTTATTTTCGACGAACCTACCACAGGACTTCACTTGGCAGACATCAAGACTCTTCTAAAGGCTTTCAATGCCCTTATAGACAAGGGGCACTCAATTATTGTGGTCGAGCACAATATTGAGGTCATCAAATCGGCTGATTACCTGATCGATCTCGGACCTGAAGGTGGGGATAATGGAGGACAATTGGTAGCATGCGGAAGGCCGGAAGAGGTTTCCAAAGTCAAAGAATCAATTACAGGACAATATCTGAGGAGGTACTACGAATAATTGTTTTATCGTAAGATTGTCTTATTCCTTTCTTCTCTTTTTCTATTATCCGCATTCAATGCCTATTCACAAACATTCCATCGAATAGTCTTTTGGAATGTAGAGAACCTCTTTGATACCGTCCATGATGATGGCAAAGAGGATTATGACTTTTTACCTGATGGCAAAAACAGATGGACAAAGCACAGATACCGGAGAAAGATTGCAGACCTCACTGCCGCAATTTGTAGGGCGGGAGGCAAAGATTGGCCTGTTATGATTGGTCTTGCCGAAGTGGAAAATGACAACGTTTTGAAAGATCTTGTGCATCATCACCATATCAAAGATCAAGATTATCAATTTTTATCGACTCACAGTCCCGATGTAAGGGGAATTGATGTGGCTCTTCTCTATCAAGTTGACTTTTTCAAGCCCATCCACAAACAGGAATTTGAAATTGAGAACCCCAAAGGCACAACCTTTAAGACAAGAAATATACTTTATGTTTGCGGGCAACTTCCTCATAAAGAAAAACTACACTGCTTTGTTTGCCACTTTCCATCCAAAAGAGGAGGAGCCGAACAATCATCAAAAAGAAGACAAATCGTTGCAAAAACACTAAGCAACAAAATCGACAGCATCCGTAGTGTAGAAACAAGACCATACATTATGATTATGGGTGACTTCAACTGCGAACCGGAAGAACTATCAAACCCATCAATGCTCCAAATCAGCTCCATAGGGGATAAAACCATGGATGAGACTGCACTTATCAATCTATTCGAAAAGCACAAGACCTTCGAGATTCCCGGATCACATGTCTTTCAACGAATATGGAATCAGTTAGACCAAATCATTGTTACTAAAAATTGCCTTGAGGGCAAACACTTCAAAGTAATCCCGGAAAGCGCACAGAACATACAATTGCCGGGAGCTATCATCCAATCAGAAGATATGAAAGGCGGAATAAAACCCTTTTCGACCTTCCGGGGCCCCATTTATAAAGGGGGCGTTTCTGATCACCTTCCAATAAAAATAGATGTCATCATTCAATAAACTATAGAGCTTGATAGCTTTTGGCCAAAGCTAATTGACCTTGGCTACAACCTCTATAGGTATAATGATACTATGACAAAAAAAGGATGTGTCCTCAGCATACCAACATCGGACACATCCTCCTCTTTACATAAACCTAAAAATGACCGACTAACACCACGGTCAATACAATCAAAGGATCAAATCAAAATTAGCGTTGACAAGCTTTTTTACAGCCCTTGTCGCCTTTCTTGCAGCAAGACTCAGACTTTTTGCAACAAGAGGCTTTCTCCTTGTTACAGCAAGATTTAGCTTCTTTACAACAAGATTTAGCTTCTTTCTTACAACAGCTCTTTACCTCTTTCATGCAGGTATTGCCACAGTTTTTAGCACATTGCTCCGCAGTTTTACAACCTTTTGTACAAGCCGAAGAGCAAGCTTTTTTGCACTGCTTGGCAGCTTTGGCACAAGCCTCTGCGCACTCCTTTGAACAATTCTTTGTTTTACACTCCTTTTTGTCCTTACATGCCTTCTTGCACTGCTGTGTCGTCTGTTGCTTGACAGGATTTTGAGCATAAGTAGCTGTCAAAGCCATGCTTATTGCCATAAAGGCAACCATAATAAATCGTTTCATAGAATAATATTTTATCAATTTAAACCATGCTCCAAGAGCACTTCTAAAAGTACAAAGAGATTTCACAAAATATCCATTGTGAAATAGAGATAGATTCATAGATAAAGTCTATTACTTAAATAACAAATAGCTATAATCCTCTACAAATAAGGCACTTATAAACTCATCTATCAACCAAATAAATTAAAATAAAACTTCCCGTTCCTATTAAAGAGCAACCAATCTGGGAGAAAGTCTTTTAACAGCAGCCTGGTAAGTAAGTTTAAGATCTTCCATAACATCTGCCACAGTCTCCATTTGCTTCAATTGAGAAACAGCTTGTCCAATCTCCAACATTCCCTCATCAAGATTGCCTTCAAAGATTCCCAACTTCGCTCTTCCTTTACCCATTGCCTCCTGCAACTGCTCCTTAGTGGCTCCAGATTGCTCAAGCTCTGATACCTTTTCATAAAAAGCATTGTGCAAAAGTCGAGTTGGGGAAACTTTTTTAAGAGCCAACATGGTCGATCCTTCGCCTTGCTCAAGACAATATCTCTTAAATTCTTCACTGGCACTACTCTCTACAGTAAGGGCAAAACGAGTTCCTATTTGCACTCCATCCGCACCCAATGCCATGGCAGCGGCCACACTCCTTCCAAGAGCAATACCTCCGGCAGCGACAATAGGAATCGTAACCCCACTATTGACAACCTCGGGTATCAAACACATCGTCGTTGTCTCCTCTCTGCCATTATGACCACCCGCCTCAAATCCTTCAGCAATCACGGCATCTACACCGGCAGCGTGACTTTTTAGAGCAAATGCAGCAGAACTAACAACATGAAGCACCTTACACCCTGCATCATGGAGCTTCTCAGTAAACTTTTTGGGACTACCCGCAGAGGTAACCACTACGGGAACTCTTTTATCAATTATTATTTGGATGATTTTATCAATCTCCGGATACATAAGTGGAACATTTACGCCCCATGGCTTGCAAGTGGCCTCAGCACATTTGTCTATATGATAAGCCAAAGTGTCAGGATGCATAGAGCCGGCTCCAATCAGCCCCAAACCTCCACAATTACTCACCGCTGACGCAAGTCGCCATCCACTACACCAAACCATTCCACCAGAAATTACCGGGACTTCAATATTCAAAAGGTTGCAAATTCTATTCATATCATATACTCTTTATTTGGTTCAAATAATTTTCCACACTACACAAACAATCTCCACAAAGCTAAATATTCAGCTCTTATCAACAGCATAAGCAATCTCATGTAGCCTATTCAAAGATAAGATAAGATTAAGAATATTGAGTCATCACAATAAGGTATTTTAATCACAGATTGTCGCTTGGACATTTGAAACAAATAGCAACACATTCAACGAAGAGTAGTTGATAAGTTGTTGATTACATATCTCAACTTGTTATACATCAATAGATTAAACAGATAATTAGATTGAGTAAAACTGTTCATATCTCTACAATAGATGTTGATAACCAATGTTATTATACAAGACCCATCCCCTCGACAAGAGAGTTATGATAATCAAGAGACAAAGAATCAACATATCTCGAAACATAGCAAAAACACAGTTGTTGAATAGCTGTTTATAAGATTTTATATCAACCATACAATCAACACCTTAAGGATAAAACAGCTGCGTGGATAAGTGTTGATAAGCCGTTAGTAACTCTGTTGATAACAAGAAGAATGGCTATCAATCAACACAATCTACAGTTTTGTAATTGTAACTACTTTGAACAATGTAAGTCAATCAATAAACCATGCTTGTTTATTTCTTGTTGACAACATAATACAACCAACTTATATACAGCTATTTAAATATAGATTAGCAAACGTGACAGCTGTTGATATCTAAACAAAAGCTGTTGATAAATGAATTGTTTCAACATGATTTTTTAGCTTAAACACCCATCAATTAGATAAATAATGTAAACTTATTCGGCCGTTTTTTAGCATAAAAACAACCTCTTTTTAACCTTAAAAGTGGCCATTTGTCCCACAAAAAGAAACGGACAGAGAATTTATAGACTTCGCTAAATGTTAAATTGTATGAAGGCCATTTTTAATTTACCTTTAGGCGACTGAAAAATAGCTTTTAGGCCGCCTTTTTTGGAAGGTCGCGCGACTTGCAATCCATTCTCGCGCTACTTTGAACCTAAACTCGCGCGAGGTTGCACCCCAAGTAGCGCGACTTCGCATGTCAAGGTCGCGCGAGATCAGATCGAAAGTCGCGCGAGAACAGATTGCTTCTCGCGCGACCTTATTTGTTAAAATAGCGCATAAAAAAGCCCGTTTCGTACTATAAAAACGCGCAAAGTCGTCAAGAAGGTCAGGTGACCCTAACCCATGAATTTGAGATTTTTGAGTTGAATCAGTGCTGTTTGAGCTGCTTTTTGAGCAAAGTTAAAGGCAACAATATTTAACAAATAAAGCTTTCTCATTATGAACTTCTCAGTCCTATGAGAAAGACAATTGCACAGATCGATTTGCTCCTCCGAGATAAGACATATTTCAGCTGCTTGGAAGAAAGTTCCAACAAGCGAAATGATCATCAAAAATATGGTTAGTATTATGCTTATCTCCATGGTTATTAATTCTATATCAGCGACTAATATACTAAAAAGGATTCTCTTAAACAATGAGAATACATT
This sequence comes from Falsiporphyromonas endometrii, assembly GCF_042654485.1. NCBI lineage: Bacteria > Pseudomonadati > Bacteroidota > Bacteroidia > Bacteroidales > Porphyromonadaceae > Falsiporphyromonas > Falsiporphyromonas endometrii. The sequence goes on from NZ_JBHSGO010000217.1 coordinate 19,464, forward strand.
CATATGATGAGAATCATAGGGGAACTTAAAACGAGAGATTGTGGACAAAATTATATCATAACTTGTTGACAACTTGTTAATAACAAATTATAAAGCATTGATTATAATACAATTAGTACCATTCAATAGTGGAAGGGGAACTGTTGATAACAACTTTTTCCGGACTAAGTTATCATCAACTACTGTTTATAAGCTGTCAATAATATGCACAATAAGTTGTTGATAACCTGATAAAAAAGTCACTAATGACAATGACAAAAGCCGAATCTCAGTAATGATAATTGTGTATATCTCAATAAAAGAACAAACAACAGCATGATAATCAAACTTATAACACAATAATAGGCTGTTAATAACTTGATGAAAAGATGTTCAAATCCTTTCACAAGGTTCAGTAAAAACAAAATGTTCGACCATCATCAAGCTTATTCGAATACTAACACTTTAAACATTCCTTGTATTCAAACAATTCACCATCATTAAAGACAAAGGACTGCAAAAATAGTACATACAAATGAAACATCCTAAAAGTTGGAAAGCTATTAATAAAGACATAAACAACTATATAACAATACTTTACGGATATTTTAGAAATCCATTGGCACAACCTATTGATGTGTTGATAATGACTATCAAACACATAACAATCAGAGCTTTATATCAAGATGCAGATGTTCAAAACCCCGTGATTTCTGTTCAAAACTCAAGGACTATTTTTATTTGTCCCATTTCTAAAAGAAAAAGATTCTTTAGTTGCCATCATCTTGATAGCCATTGCAACGACAAGAGCCGTTTAGATTGTATATCTTTGTACGATAAGAAGATTCGAATATGTATAAAACATTGGCTCATACTCATTACCTTATTAAGGCATTCCTTCTTTTAGCATTAGGGATAGCCGCTATTAGTCCGTTTCAAGCACAAGTATCTTCAAACAATGCCGGCACATACATAGTGGAACATGACCGCATGGGACAGATTGACATTGTATTGGTATCTCAAATGAGTGGTTCGGATATATCCATCAAAGGAGGAAAAGATAGAGAGCTATGGTTTTACACAAAGTCCAAAGATCAGGCAACAAAGCTTCAGGTTTTGAGTGAAGCGGATGGCAATTTTCATCTTTTGTCACCACAAGAGGGGGGATATTTGGTAAAATATGCCGGCAACATCGAGGCTGCATATTGGCTGACAGACTATTCCAAATATAGCATTCCCACATCCATATCGGCCACCGATAGTGAAGGGAACATTTGCAGCCTTGTTTCGTTGGTTTGGGACAAAGACATCGAATCCATCAACTACTGCACTCCTGCCGGATTGAATAAATCCATCAAGAGGAAAATTATCTTTACATATCCGTCTTTGGAATGGAATGAAGATCTCAAAAGATTTGACAATAAAGAGATGGAAGAGCAAAAAGAGGTTTCAGGAAACCAAGTTACGCTGACACAATCTCTTTTGGATGCGTCTTATACACTGCATACAGATCTCTATGGCGAAAAGTTAGGCCTCAAGTATTCACCCACAACATCCAATCCCTACCCATCAAGAAGACTTGAAGTGCATGCGTATATGGTAGTACACTCCGATAATGCTCCGCAACCTAAAATCAAATCTATGAGGGCCAAGACAGAACCGGATTCTGATGACAATCAGCAAGAGATAGACTTTGGTGATGTCTCAGCGCCACTTGAAGTAGATTTCATCGCAATAGGAAACGATCCGGTGGCTGCAATCTACACTTGGACAATTTTCCCTTCAAACAATCCGGAGGAGATACTTGTTAAATACTCAGGGGCCAACTTTACCCATACCTTCAGAGAGGCGGGGAAATATACAATCACCCTTGAGGTATCAAACAGAGATGGATCTTGTAGCGACTATCCTTTTGAAGACCATGTAGTCATAAAGGAGTCATTTATAGATATACCTAACGCCTTTAGCCCCAATGCATCACCAGGGATCAATGATATATTCAAAGTCAAGTATAAATCACTGGTCAAATTCGAGGCATATATATATGATCGATATGGCAACCAACTTTTCCATTGGGATGACCCGGCAAGTGGTTGGGACGGCAAATACAAAGGGAAATATGTATCTCCCGGTGTCTATTTTTATCTTATCAAAGCAAAGGGAGCGGATGGGATCGACTATCTTAAAAAAGGCGACATCAATATCGTTGGTTATGATGGCAACGACACTTCCCAAGAAAGCAATCCCCCTACGCAGCAATGAGACAGCCACTTCCCAAAAGAAGTGGTTTTATTCAGACAATAAAGTCAATAATATAGTGGTGCCGGCCAAAACAATAGTGTACCAGTTTATTACGAAGTATTTGTATTCAATATGGATATAGAAATTTATGGTGCCAGAGAGCACAACCTCAAAAATATAGATGTTACCATTCCCAGACACGCTCTGACTGTAATCACAGGTATGAGTGGGAGTGGCAAATCATCATTGGCATTCGACACACTTTATACAGAAGGTCAAAGAAGATATATTGACACATTCGGCACTTACGCCAGAGGCTTCCTGGGAGGTGGCATGGAGCGTCCCGATGTTGAAGAGATTACAGGACTTGGTCCGGTAGTTTCGATAGAACAAAAGACGACCAACCGCAACCCACGTTCAACAGTCGGCACTGTAACAGACGTCTATGATTTTTTCAGACTTCTCTTTGCTCGAGCAGGGACTGCCTACTCCTGGGCAAGCGGAGAAGCCATGATTAAATACACCGAAGAGCAAATTGTCGATTTGTGTTTGGAACACTACATTGGAAAAAAGGTCTTGATTTTGTCTCCCATCGTCAGGGATAGAAAAGGTCACTATAAAGAATTATTCGAAAGACTTCGCAAAAAAGGTTATCTAACTGTCCGCATCGATGGCGAACTTAGAGAGATAAAGTTAGGGATGAAGTTGGATCGCTACAAACAACACTCCATTGAAGTACAAATAGATAAACTAAAGATAAGAGGAGAAGAGGACAAGGAGAGATTGTCTTCCACCATAACTCTTGCACTCAAAGAGGGTGATGGTCTTTTGATGGTATTGGATGTCGATACCAATCAGATTAGATACTACAGCCGATCACTCATGTGCCCAACTTCAGGGATAGCCTACAAAGATCCGGCTCCCCACAATTTCTCTTTCAATTCCCCACAAGGATGGTGCCCGAGATGCAAAGGGTTAGGAGAGGTAGTTGTAGCAGACAGATCAAAACTTATCAATCCCGAACTCTCAATTATCGATGGTGGTATTACATTGATTGGCAAGTCTAAGAAATCATTTATCCTTTACCTAATGGGCCAACTTTGCGAAAAGTATAATACAACCTTGCAGACCCCTATGAAAGATCTTCCCGCTGAGATGATTGACGAGATCTTGAATGGTACTGAAGAATATCACGAGCTCTCCGGCAATCCAACCTCTCCATTGGAAGAATTACCGGGACTTGTCAAACTAATAGAGGATAAGCTGGCCAACGGTTCGACATCAGCGAAGATGAAAAGGACTTTGCAAGACTATCTTCATACCGAGCCTTGCCCTCACTGCCACGGCATGAGGTTAAATAGAGAAGCTCTTCAGTTTCGTTTGGCAGGCAAAAATATCGGACAAATCAATCACCTCTCTATCGATGAACTGGTAGAATGGATTGATGGATTGGACAAAGAATTGGATAGCAGACAAATAAAGATAGCTTCTGAAATCATCAAAGAGATCAAAGGCAGGCTGGTTTTCCTTCAAGATGTCGGATTAGGTTATTTGTCTCTCGACAGAGCCTCTGCAACATTGTCGGGGGGAGAAAGCCAACGAATACGACTTGCCACACAAATCGGGACTCAACTGGTAGAAGTGGTCTATATACTCGATGAACCAAGTATCGGTTTGCACCAAAGAGACAACGACAAGTTGATTCACTCTCTCGAAAAACTTCGAGACATAGGCAATACAGTCATAGTTGTAGAACACGATAGAGAAATGATGGAGCATGCCGATCATTTGATTGATATGGGTCCGGGTGCAGGAAGGAAAGGAGGGCATGTGGTATTTGAAGGTTCACCAAAAGATATTGCCAAATCCAATGGTCTCACCGCAGATTACTTATCAGGGAAGAGAAACATTGATGTTCCCAAAACAAGAAGAAAAGGGAATGGTAAGGAGCTTATACTTTTGGGTGCAGAAGGTAACAACCTAAAAAAGATAGACGTACACTTCCCTTTGGGCACATTCATTTGTGTTACAGGTGTTTCCGGAAGTGGCAAAAGCACACTTATAAACGACACCCTCTACCCTATTTTAAGTCAAAATTTGTACAATTCTATCCAAAACCCACTAAAATACAGTGAACTCAAAGGGATTGAATTTGTGGATAAAGTGATTGCTGTAGACCAGTCTCCCATTGGGAAAACGCCAAGGAGCAACCCGGCAACCTATTCGGGAGTATTCACAGACATCAGAACTCTCTTTGAAGCAACACCGGAGAGCCGGGCAAGGGGATACAAAATAGGACGTTTCTCTTTTAATGTAGCGGGAGGACGATGTGAAGAGTGCAAAGGAAACGGGTACAAAACAATCGAAATGAATTTCCTACCCGACGTGCTGGCTCCATGCCAAAGCTGTGGAGGCAAGAGGTACAACAGGGAAACACTGGAAATCAGATATAAAGGGAAATCGATAGCAGATGTATTGGATATGACCATCAATATGGCTATCGATTTCTTCGATCAGGTTCCACACATCAAAAGAAAACTCAAAGCAATGCAGGATGTAGGGCTGGGATATATCAAACTGGGTCAGCCATCAGCAACCTTATCAGGAGGAGAAAGTCAAAGGATGAAACTTGCATCCGAACTCAGCAAAAAAGATACGGGCAAAACAATGTATATTCTGGATGAGCCAACAACAGGTCTTCACTTCGAAGACATCAGAGTATTGCTGCAAAGCCTTCAGTTGCTGGTAGACAGAGGCAACACAGTCATCGTAATCGAGCACAATTTGGATGTCATAAAATGTGCTGACTACATCATAGACATAGGACCGGAAGGTGGAAGGAACGGAGGAACATTGGTGTTTGAAGGTACTCCGGAAGAACTGTGCAATGTCGAAACCTCTCAAACAGCTCCATATGTAAAAGAAGAATTACACAGATCTTATAATGGTTATCAATCGTAAAATTATAAAAATCTCATTCAACACAATGAAACCTTTTTGTATAATTCGATAGACAATAACAAAATAATTCATAAACTTGCAAAAGGTTTACGGGCAAACCGTACGAAACAACGGAAATTACACATAAGTGTACTACTATTTTAGAAACGCAAAAGCGTTACATTCATATACATAAGTACTATTAACATGGACCAAACTATAAACGAAGGAAGACTATCCAACAAAGTTTGTCCCGAAGGGATGAGCGTGGAGGAATGGCAAGCTAGACTTCGAAGAGAAAGTGCCATTGAAACAAACTTTAAGATCGACCATTTGGACAATAACAGAATATGGGGGGACTATCTTGTAAGTAGCAACACAGGTAAATACAAAGTCGCATTCAGAGGGGTAAGAAGTGACAAAAACTATTGTTCATGTCTTAATTTTAGAACTAATGGGTTAGGTACTTGCAAACATATTGAAGCCGTCTCACACTACCTTTCTCAAAATGTAGAGGGATACCCATGGGCAAAAATGGAGTACAAAGCGCCATATACATCCATATATGTAAGCTACAAAGGTGGTAGAAGTATCAAAATGAGAATTGGCGAGCTGCAACGTAACGAGTTTGTAAAATTGAGAGACACTTACTTTGATGGTGAGTACACTCTACCCATTGACAGATACAAAGATCTCAATGAGATTTGCAGAAAAGCTACTGCCATTGACGATACATTTAGATGTTATGAAGATGTATTCGAACTGGCCAAAGAGGTACTCGATCAGCAAGATTGGGAAGCACAAGTAGAAGAAAACTTCCCTCAGCATAGGATTACAACACCATATACTTCACAACTACCGGCGTATATACAGTCTAAAGTATATGATTATTGCAAGATTGGATATGGCCTGATTGTCAATATCACAGATACCATCATCACGCACGAGATTATGGCACTCGCAGAAGCCATTTGCTTTTTGGAGCAATCTCGACAACCTTTGGGCATTATCTTGGTAGACAGTGTCACAAGAATGAATTATTGGAGGGCTGTACTTGACCAGGCCGGTCTTGGCAACCTTCCCATACAAGTTGTTATCGACCATCAATTTGCCAAACAGGTCAGCAATACAAGCCCAACTTGTACCTTTGTATATGTGGATAAAGCAGACAGCCTGAAAGAATGGCGAAATCCGGTGTCAGCAGCACTTAAGAGGCTGAAGATGGAACATCTTTTTATGAGGATCACCAATATTTCACAACTTACACCGGTACAGCTTTCTTCCATTTTACAACATATCAGCCCATATGTATTGGGCCCATTTTATAAGTTTATTCATAAATACAGACCGATCTTCCCACTTCGTAATGACGGAAAGAATCTTCCGGAGATTCTTAAGCCATTTGTCTTTTATCATGACAAAGATGATGTTACGAAGATCACAAAAGAACTTGTTTTGATGAAGCCCGAAACACTTACTCCGGGTATAGAAGTCAACAACAAGGCGGTGAGCGACTTTATTGCAGCTCTTGAGCATGTACTTAGCGATGAGAGCGCACGAGAGAAGTTGCTTGAGTTGATCAAGCGATTAATTTAAATTATTAATGACCAAACAAATATTTCCTTCCTATTTAGATAAATTAAGCGATGTACAGCGTGAGGCTGTCGAATATTGTTCGGGTCCCGCATTGGTAGTGGCCGGTGCAGGATCCGGAAAGACCAGGGTCCTTGTTGCTAAGATGATGCACCTTATAAAGTTAGGTTACCAACCTTGGACCATTATGGCCCTGACCTTCACCAACAAAGCAGCAAGGGAGATGAAGTCCCGTATTGCTTCTGAATTGGATGGAGTTAAGTTCAGAGATTTGCGCGTTGGTACTTTCCACTCTGTCTTTCTTCGGATTATAAGAAGATTTTCAGATAAGCTTGGTTTTAATCGTGACTTTACTATCTACGATACATCGGAGCAAAAATCTTTGATCAAAAAGATCATTAAAGATCTATCGTTAGACGATAAGAAGTATACACCTAAGATTTGTTTAAGCAACATTTCTAATGCAAAAAACAGACTCGTCTCGGTAGAAGATTACCGCAATAGCGACACTCTGAAAAAAGCTGACAAACGCAATAGACTCGAAAGCCTTGTAGATGTCTACACAGCCTATCAGCAGAGATTATTCGAATCCAATGCTCTCGATTTTGATGACATTCTTTATTACAGCAATATACTTTTAAGAGACTTTGAAGATGTCAGACAGACGCTTCGAAATGAGGTTAAATATCTCCTCATTGACGAGTATCAGGATACCAACTTTTCACAGTATGTACTGATCCAACAACTGATGGGTCCCCAAGGATTGGTTTTTGCTGTTGGTGATGATGCACAAAGTATTTATGGATTTAGAGGAGCGAACTTGGACAATATTCTAAAGTTCGAAGAGGCTTATCCCAGTACCAAGATATTTAAGTTGGAGGAGAATTATCGAAGCACAAAAAACATTGTCAATGTTGCAAATAGACTTATCCAAAATAACATTAGACAAATAAAAAAAGAGGTCTTCTCATCACGAGATAAGGGGGAAAAGGTATTCGTAAAAGAATGCTTCAGTGAGATCAAAGAGGCAGAATATCTTGCACAACAGGTAAGTGAAGCTCACAGTCGCAAGCATTATTCGTATAGAGATATAGCTATCCTCTACCGAACAAATGCCCAATCTCGCTTGCTGGAGCAAGAACTTCGCAAACGAGCTATACCATTTAAGATACAGGGAGGTATGTCATTCTTTGCCATCAAAGAGATCAAAGATGTCATGGCATACCTCAAACTTATCAACAATCCTAATGATAGCGAAGCTATTATGAGGACTATCAACCAACCCAAAAGAGGTATTGGCTCTACATCACAAGAAAGGATTATGCTCTTAGCTCGAGAGAGAGGATATGCATTGAGTGATATCATTGCTGACGAGAAACTGCTTTCACAAGCCGGACTCAACAAAGGTGCAACGAAAAATGTACTTCAATACAACGAATTGCTCGAAGCTCTTCGAACCCTCGACCAAAATGATCTCAAATCAATTGTAACAAAGACAATCAAACTGACAGGTCTATATGATTTCTATTGCCAAGGGAATGATACAGAATCCATCTCTCAAAAGGAAAATATCAATGAACTGATCAACGGGATTACACAATACGAAATCAACCAACACGAAAATGGAGAAGATGCCGGGCTATCTGATTTCCTTACAGATATGTCTCTCGTTACCGATCAAGATGCTGAAGATGACAAAGATCAAGACTATGTCTCACTCATGACGGTCCATGCTGCCAAAGGACTGGAATATCCGATGGTTATGATTGCCGGTCTCGAAGAAGAGCTATTCCCTTCGGCATACAGCAAATCAGAGAAAGATTTGGAAGAAGAACGAAGGCTTTTTTATGTAGCCATCACCAGAGCCAAAGAGGAATGCATCATTACTCATGCCACATCCAGATACCAGGCGGGTTACAGGACATCATCAGTCGAAAGCAGATTTCTAAAAGAGATTGAAGGAGATGGATGCGAAAGAGAAAAAGGATATATATCGGATTTCTCCAACGATCCTGACGTCGAACGATTCCAAAGAAAGAATCATGAATCTTTTGATCGCCCCTCATGGCAATTACAAGAGGCTCGAAATTATGACAGAGCTCCAAAGTATCAAGATCGGTATGAAGCCACTGCAACAAAAAAGAATTGCCGCAGACTTCGTAAGATCGACAAAACATTAGACAATCCCATTTATGACAATGTAGACTATGGTGTCTATCCCGGTAACAGAGTCAAACACCCAAAGTTTGGATTCGGTACTGTTATAATAGTAGAGGGAGAAGGGGCCAACAAATCAGCGACGGTGGAATTTGAAACAATAGGAACAAAAAAACTTCTCTTGCGATTTGCCAAATTACTTCGTCTGGACTAAGAATCTGTTTATTCAAAATCATCTTGGAGAAAAAGCTTAGCGCATTATTGTAACATAGTTCTCAATTAGGTTACAATCTCTACCTTCCAATTTATTCCAATCACTTGACTTATGATGACAACAAAACCACTGGCTGAAAGGATGAGGCCAAAAACACTCGATGAGTATGTAGGACAAAAGCATCTTGTGGGACCGGGAGCACCACTTCGAATCATGATAGAGCAAAAGCGCATTCCTTCGATGATTCTTTGGGGACCTCCCGGAGTTGGCAAAACGACCCTTGCGGAGATTATTGCCAAGACAGTCGATTCGCCTTTTTATACACTGTCTGCAATCAATTCCGGTGTCAAGGATGTTAGGCAAGTGATTGATGAAATACAAGAGAGTCAAAACAGCCTTTTTGCATCCAAGGGAAGGGCTATTCTATTTATTGATGAGATACACCGTTTTAGCAAAAGTCAACAAGACTCTTTGCTTGCCGCAGTAGAAAGAGGACTTCTAAGCTTGATAGGAGCAACTACTGAGAATCCGAGCTTTGAGGTCATACGCCCCTTGCTTTCGAGATGTCAAGTATATGTATTACAATCTCTTAGCGAAACAGATATCAAAGATCTTGCCAATCGTGCTATTTTGACTGACCCAAATCTGATTTCAAAAAAGACTCAAATTAAGGAAGAAGAGGCATTGATACGATATGCTGCAGGAGATGCACGAAAACTACTGAATATATTAGATCTACTTTATTCTTCAGAAACATCAGATCAATTAGTCATAGACAATGAGAAGGTTCTCTCAAGGATTCAAGAAAATCCTACTGCATTCGACAAAGGCGGAGAACTTCATTACGATATTGCCTCTGCATTTATCAAAAGTATAAGAGGAAGCGATCCGGATGCTGCCATTTATTGGCTCGCAAGACTTATCGAAGGGGGAGAAGATCCTAAGTTTATCGCAAGAAGACTTACTATATCGGCGGCAGAAGATATAGGTCTTGCCAATCCCAACGCTTTGCTTATTGCCAATGCCGCGGCTGAAGCAGTAGAAAGGATCGGATGGCCAGAGGGACGCATACCTCTTGCAGAAGCGACTATCTACCTTGCGACTTCTGACAAAAGTAACTCAGCGTACAATGCAATAAATGAGGCTATTGCTTTCGTCAAGCAAACAGGCAACCTACCAATCCCTCTTCATCTGAGGAATGCACCAACCGAACTAATGGGACAATTGGGATATGGCAAGGAATACAAATATGCACACGACTATCCAAACCATTATGTGCCACAACAATATCTGCCCGACAATGCTGTAAACACAGTATTCTGGCATCCACAAACGCACTCCCCACACGAAGCAAAAATCACAACATTACACAACAACAGAAAGAAGACAGATTAAAAACAATCCGAGTTTATCATATTGTTATCAAATACAATAATTCTTACTTTTGTAAAAATCAATCTTCCAATGGTCAAAAAATCTTACCCTCCACAGATGCGGCGTACTCACTCGATGAACTTAACATTCAATGATAAAGAATGGGAAGCAATAAAGACATATCTTGCTCATTACAAGATAGACAATCGTGGCAGATGGTTTAGAGAGACCATTATGAGGGAGGTAATCAAAAGACTTGAGATGGACCAGCCATTGCTCTTCGATGAAGAAGAGATGTGGTAACCCTATTCATTTTACGTGATTTACAAGCTGATCGAAGTTCTAAAAGTAAAATGAAATTCTATGATTACATCTGAAGACACACGATTTATGGATATTGCTTTGGCAGAAGCTCGCCAAGCCTATTCAGAAGGAGAAGTTCCTATTGGAGCCGTCATTGTTTGCAATGGACAGGTCATAGCCAAAGGTCACAATCAGGTAGAATCCTTGACAGATATCACGGCACATGCAGAGATGCTAACCATTACCTCAGCTTCCAACTTTCTCAACGCCAAGATTTTATCCAGATGTACAATCTATGTCACAATAGAGCCTTGTGCCATGTGTGCCACCGCAATTGGCAATGCTCAAATCGGGCGACTTGTCTATGGCGCCTCTGAGGAGAAATACGGCTATCGAAGATGGGCTCCAGAAGTCTTGCACAAATCATGCAAAGTTGTACAAGGAATAAGAGCTGATGAGGCAAAGCAGCTCATGGTATCCTTTTTCAAAGAGCGTAGAAAATGACAAACACATTCTTTCTACAAATGTGTTCACTTTAGTTTATTTATACTTACTTTTGTGGAGTAGCCCCTTTAGATGCGCTACAATAGAAACAGCTTGATCTGTATTGGCACTACTCTTCTTTCAACCAATCTCAAGATCAAATTCTTGATTTAGGCAGGCCGATACGATAAAAGCTATTGTATGAACTGATTGTATTTAAATTCATTCAATGACAGAACGCTTATACATTTTAGAGGAGGTCGACCCCTCCATATTCATTGGTCATAACAAAGCAAACCTGGTCTTACTAAGCAACCTTTTTCCAAAACTTAGATTGGTAGCCCATTCCAATGTATTAAAGGTATTGGGCGAACAAGAGGAGACAGAGTCCTTTTTGGCTGTCGTGAGCAAACTTGAAGCGTTTTGTGCAAAGTACAATCGTCTGAATGAAGAGGATATTATACGAGTTGTACACGGAGAGCAAGAGCCCAAAGCTCCACAACACTTGATTCTCTACGGAGTCAATGGTAAGCCTATCATTGCAAAAAGTAACAATCAAAAAAGGTTGGTGGATGCTTTTGTCAAAGATGACCTTCTTTTTGCCATTGGCCCCGCAGGTTCCGGCAAGACTTTTATTGCAATCAGTTTGGCAGTCAAAGCGCTAAAGACGAAGCAGGTACGGCGAATTATCTTATCAAGACCGGCAGTAGAAGCAGGAGAGAAACTCGGTTTTCTTCCGGGAGAGATGAAGGATAAACTGGATCCTTATCTACAACCCCTTTATGATGCTCTGGGAGAAATGATACCGGGAGCTAAATTGAGAGAGTACATTGAGAATGGGACCATTCAAATAGCCCCTCTTGCATATATGCGAGGAAGGACGTTGTCCGATGCTGTTGTTATTTTGGATGAAGCTCAGAATACAACAATTCATCAGATGAAAATGTTCCTTACAAGACTTGGTCTGGGTGCAAAGATGATTATCACCGGAGACACCACGCAGATTGACCTTCCAAGAGGCGTCTCATCCGGACTCATCAGAGCCCTTAAAATCCTTGATGGGACAGATGGAATAAGTATGATTCACCTCACTAAGGCAGACATTGTAAGGCATCCTTTGGTTGAACGTATCGTAGAGGCTTATGAAGGATATAAAGAAGAAGAAACATATCGAACAACAAACAAAATAAAGTAACAATGAACGAAGCATTAGTAAAATCAGATTTTCACTTCAATGGCCAGACTGAAGTGTTTCATGGCAAAGTAAGAGATGTATATTTCTTTGGCGACAAGATTGCAATGTTGGCAACAGATAGAATTTCTGCTTTCGATGTCGTATTGCCAAAAGGTATACCATTCAAAGGACAAGTACTTAACCAAATTGCAGCATACTTCCTTGACTCAACCAAAGATATTGTACCCAACTGGAAAATTTCCACCCCGGATCCAATGGTAACTATAGGACACCGTTGCGAACCATTCAAAGTAGAAATGGTAATCAGAGGGTATATCACCGGTTCAGCTTGGAGAGCTTACAAAGAAGGAGCAAGAGAGCTTTGCGGCATCAAATTGCCGGATGGACTGAGAGAGAATCAAAAGTTTGACAGTCCAATCATCACACCTACAACAAAAGCTGATGAGGGTCACGACGAGAACATCTCAAAAGAAGAGATTATCGCACAAGGTCTTGTTTCTAAAGAAGACTACGAACAGATCGAAAAATACACTTACGCTCTATTCGAAAGAGGTCAAAAGATGGCTGCTGAGAGAGGCCTGATACTGGTAGACACCAAATACGAATTTGGTAAAAAAGATGGCAAGATCTATCTGATTGACGAGATACATACCCCGGACTCAAGTAGATACTTCTATGCTGAAGGATACCAAGACAGATTCGAAAAGGGAGAAGCTCAGAAACAGCTATCCAAGGAATTTGTAAGACAGTGGCTTATCGAAAATGGCTTCCAAGGAAAGGCCGGACAGAAAGTACCCGAAATGACTCCCGAATACTGCATGTCTGTTGCCGATAGATATATCGAACTTTATGAACATATCACCGGAAAGAAGTTTGTAAAGGAAGATACCCAGAACTTGGAACAAAGAATACGCAAAAACATTGAAGCTGCTCTTTGATTGTCGTAAAACAGATCAGTTATCTATAAGATTTATCGGAAGGCTGTGTCAAAGCAAATTGGCACAGCCTTTTCTATTTTGGGCATAACGCAAGAAATCCATCATTGCAAAAGCAATCCTTTTTTAGTATCTTAGAGGCTGATATAGAATTAATAACCATGGAGATAACCATATTACTTACCATACTTCTGATAATTATTTCGCTTGGTAGATTATTCTTCCAGGAGGGTAAGATATGTCCCATTGGCTGGAAGCTAACCTCTCTGCACAATTGTCTTTCTCATAGGACTGAGAAGCTCATAATGAGAAAGCTTTATTTGTTAAATATTGTTACCTTTAGCTTTACTCAAAAAGCTGCTCAAACAACACTGATTCAACTCAAAAATCTCAAATTCGAGGGTTAGGGTCACCTGACCTTCTTGACGACTTTGCCCGTTTTTATAGTACGAAACAGGCTTTTTTATGCGCTATTTTAACAAATAAGCTCGCGCAAGGAGCAATCTGTTCTCGCGCGACTTTCGATCCGTTGTCGCGCGACCTTGACATGCGAAGTCGCGCTACTTCAAGTGCAACCTCGCGCGAGTTTACCTTCAAGGTAGCGCGAGAATGGATTGCAAGTCGCGCGAGCTTCCAAAAAAGGCGGCCTGAAAGCTATTTTTAAGTGGATTAACTGTAAAATAAAAACGGCCTTTATATAATTTAACATTTGGCGGAATCTATAAATTCTCTTTCCGTCTCTTTTTGTGGGAAAAATAGCCACTTTTAAGGTCAAAAAAGGGCTGATTTTAGGCTGAAATAAGCCTTATTATATTTACACAATTTAACCGAAACGCCATCGATATAAGTATAAACACATAATCATATTTCAGGTTAGAAACAGTTACTTGGTAAAATAATGATGTGTAAAAGAGGTCATTTTATCGTACAACAATAGTTTATAGTATTATAAAGACTAACTATCTTTGCGTAGCTTACCAAGGAGATAAAAGGATAATTAATTAAGGATTCTGCATCAAGATTCAGATTTTCTCCCCAAATTTGCAACCTCATAAGCCGTTTGGAACAAATGGTATATGAATAACATGTATATTTAACTGATGGCAAACCCATACAACAATACAGAGAATAAAGGAGAGCAGGTCGAAAGGATGTTTGACCATATAGCTGCAGACTACGATCGAATGAACCGAATTATCTCAATGGGATTGGACAAAAGATGGAGAAGCAATGCCATTCACCTTCTTAAACCATACGATCCCAAGATGATACTTGATGTAGCCATTGGTACCGGAGATTTCGCTATCAATATGGCTCAAGATCTCAGAGAATCGGTGGATGAGATTGTTGGAATTGATATATCCGAACAGATGATGCAGTATGCAAAATCTAAAATGAGTGACGAGCTAAAAGAGATCATTCATCTGCGTAAAGAGGATGCCACACAAATGACATTTGAGGATAATACCTTTGATGCAGTCACGACCGCTTTTGGACTTAGAAACTTTGAGGATATCCGCAAAGGGCTCAAGGAGATGTATCGGGTTCTGAAGCCCAACGCTCCACTTGTAGTGTTGGAGCTGACCGAGCCAAGGAATTTCTTCATAAAATGCGGATATAAGCTATGGGCTTTTTATATCTTACCTCTTCTTGGACGAATCATTTCTTCAGACAAAAAGGCTTATGAGTACTTGCCCAAGTCCATACATGATGTTCCACAACGAGAAAAATTATTAGAGATAATGAACGAAGTTGGCTTTAAAAACACATTCTTCCAAAGCCAACGATTAGGTGTTGCAACTATTTACCTAGGACTAAAATGATTAAATTCGGATTAATTGGAAACCCGGTAGAACATTCTGCTTCAGCAGACTATTTCAACAAAAAGTTTGAGCAACAAGGGAGTGAGGACCGCTATGAACTTTTCCAACTGAGTAAGATTGAAGAGCTCGAGCAACTACTTGACGAGCAACCTCATCTCATTGGACTAAATGTAACAAGTCCATTTAAGGTTAAAGTAATTAATTATCTTGACACTTTGGATGAAGAAGCGGAATACATTGGAGCTGTCAATACCATTAAAATTGTAAATGAGGACGGCATAAAAACATTGAAAGGTTACAATACAGATGTGATTGGTTTTGCCGAAAGCATCCGACCTTATACAAAAGGAAAATCCAGGGCTCTTGTCTTGGGTACAGGGGGAGCTGCCATGGCTGTTGTTAGAGCATTTGACAAGCTCTATATTGAGACCACCCTGGTTAGCCGAAATCCACAAAAAGAGGATATTCTCAGCTATGAAGACTTGCATAACAAAGATCTTGCATTTTACGACTTTATTGTAAATGCCACACCTGTCGGAATGGACAAAGACAAAGAAGAATGTCCTCAAATTGATTATAGTCAAATCAACTCATCTCATATTTGCTACGATTTGATTTACAATCCCGAGAAAACCCTTTTCTTGGAAAAAGCCGAAAAGCAAGGAGCAAAGATTTTGAATGGAATAGAAATGCTTTACAAACAAGCGGAAGAGGCGTATCTTTGTTGGACTAAATAGTATTTATGTTCAAGAGGTCCAAAATATTGAGATATTTATTAGTGAGCATGCTCATCCTCACAGGGATATCGGCATGCTCTACTACTAAAAATCTGCCGGAGGGAGAATACCTTCTAAAAAAGACCCAAATCGTCTCCTCGGACAAGAAGGTCAAGCTGCCTTCCGACATGTCTGATTACCTCAACCTTAAAGCCAACAACAAAATGTTTGGCATTATTCCGGTCAAACTTTATGTCTACAACTGGTCTAACTCCAAAAGCAACAGTTGGTGGAATAGTGTTTGCAAAAAATTGGGAGAGATGCCCTCAATTCTCAATAAAGCCCTTATCAAAGAAGATGCCGAACGACTGACAGAGGTAATGTATTCTGAAGGTTATCTTCAAGCGCACACGACCTATAAAATTGATACCATTTCTTCAAAAAAAGCTTGCCTCATCTATACTATATACCCGGGGAAGAGATACAAGATCAATACATACAACAAGATTATTGATGATCCTCACATAGCAGCTATTATCGAAGAGGATAGTATCAAAACAAATCGAAAAAATGACTTGATACGCCAGGGTAGATATTTGATACCCAATCACCTCGAGGAGGAACGCAAACGGATTGTCGACCTTCTTGGCGAGAACGGCTACTTCGCATATGATCCAAACAATGTTTTCTTTGAAATTGACACAACGAAGCTGGCTTCTGCAGCAGATGTCAGACTGCGCATATTAGACAATAATGCTCCAATATATAGGATTGGCAATATTACATTTACATGCTTCAATGACGATTATCAAGGGCAAAGCGTCTCGGCTGATTCCATAGAATATGATGGAAATAAGTTTGTGTTTTTCGACAAAAAACTTCCATTAAGGACCTCCGTATTCGAACAAAACACCTTTTTAAAAAGTGGACAACTGTATAGAAGCAAAAACTTATCCAAGACCTATGCATCCCTCAACACCTTGCAAGCTCTCAAATACTCCAACATTAGATTGATCCCAAGGGAATCCTCACCAATGGATTCTACCAAATATTTGGATGTCAATATTCTGACACAAATGGGCAAATCAAAACAATTTACCGCCGAACTTATAGGCCTCAACTCTGCCGGAGATTTTGGTGTAGCCTCAAGTATTGGATTTACTCATCGAAATATATTCAAAGGATCGGAAACCTTTAGCATAAAAGGGAAAATAGGATACGAAGCCATCAGTCAAATCAAAAACAATTTTTTGGAATACGGCTTAGACGGGTCATTGAGATTTCCACGGATACTGGTTCCCTTTATATCCAAAAAGCAAAAGGAAAATATGAAAGTCAATAGCGAACTCAATGTAAGCTACAACTTTCAGAAAAGGCCGGAATTTAAGCGAGTATTATTGTCCGGGAAATGGAGCTACCTGTGGAACAGCTATGGCAAATATATGTACAGACATCAATTCAAACTATTGGATGTAGACTTTTTGCACTTGCCATTTATCGATCCTCAATTTCATGCATCACTGCCCCCTTCAGCCGAATTGTATAATTATACCAATCAATTTATTGTAGGATCGGGATATACCTTCACTCTGTCGAAAAAAGCAGACAAGCTCTTTGCTTCCAGCGACTTTTCTTTACGAATAAATGTGCAGCTTGCAGGGAATATGCTGAATATGATATCAAGACTTAGCCATGCAAAAAAGGACGAGCACGGAGCATACAGTTTGTTCAAAATCAACTATGCACAGTTTGCTAAAGCAGACTTTGATTTTGCAAAATCATTTAAGACCTCCTCAAAAAGTGCCTTGGCTCTTCACTTGGCTTTTGGTATTGCATACCCATACGGCAACGCCAAACACATTCCTTTTGAATTGAGATATTTTGGGGGTGGAGCAAATACAGTACGAGGATGGAAAACCAGAGAACTTGGTCCCGGGAGTATGCCCAAGGAGGCAGCTCTATCAATCTTCAACCAAGCCGGCGACATTCAATTGTTTGGCAATATAGAATACAGGTTTAAACCCTTCTGGAGGTTTCAACTTGCCACATACATAGATGCGGGTAACATTTGGACGATCAAAGACTATGCGTCACAACCATCGGGACAATTTAGGATCAACCAATTTTACAAAGAGATAGCTCTGTCTTATGGGATTGGATTCAGATTGGACTTCGACTATTTCTTGATCCGCTTTGACACGGGATTTAAAGCTTATGATCCACAGGAGCATAGAGGCCACAGATGGGTCATCAAACACCCTAACTTAGGAAGTCATTTTGCTTGGCACTTTTCTGTCGGATATCCATTCTAAGTTATCCAAACATTCACCTTGTCAAACAAACAAATCGATATGAATAATCTAATTGAAACAATTTGCCTTGTAGACGGCAATGTGCAGCGATTGAATTATCATCTAATGCGAATGATGAGGTCTATTGGCAAAAGCTGTGACCTTCCGGATTTAGACACTCTTTGCCCAAAACACCTTCGCAAAGGGCGCACAAAATGCAGAGTGCAATACAATATGGATGGGATCAATGAAATACAATTTTCCTCTTACTCTCCGAAACAAATCACTTCCCTAAAGATTGTAGAAGTAGCCGACAGCTTTGATTATCATCTCAAGTATGCAGATAGGAGCAATCTTAACAACCTGACATTTTCACTTAGCCCTAACCAGGATGTAATCATCATAAAAAACGGATATGTTACAGATGCCTCCTATGCCAATCTTATCTTTCAGAAAGGAGATAAACTTTATACTTCTGACACACCCCTACTCCATGGGACAGCAAGACAATATCTTCTTGACAAAGGAACCATAGAAGAATGTAAAATAACCGAAGATATGATTATGTCTTTTGACAAAGTATCTTTGATCAATGCAATGCTATATCCGAATGAGGTATCAATACAGATAAACTCCCAAAATATCATTGGATCGAGTAAGGAATGATTACATACAACTTCGGTAAGAATCAGCCCCACATCTAACAAAGAAACTTATTAAGTGTCAATTTGAATCATACATATATTTTTGAATGAGGATAAGAGACAGTAAGGCAATGGTACCAACAGGCAAATACAGCAAAGAAGATCTAATCAAAGAAGAGGCTCTAAGGTTGGGGTTCTCGGCAATAGGTATTGCCAAAGCAGAACCTATACCCGATGAGATCAAAGAAGCATATACCAAACAAGTTGTCAGTGGAAAATATGGCAATATGGAGTATCTAAGACGTAATGAGCATCTAAGATTCGATCCAACAGAGCTATTAGAAGGATGCAAATCAATCATCTGCCTTGCCATGAATTATTATCCTCCCCTCAAACAAGATAAAGAAGCCCCCCAAGTGGCATACTACGCTTATGGAAGAGATTATCACAAAGTTGTCAAAAAAAGAAGTGACAAACTTCTCAAATTCATTAGAGAAAACATCGATAAAGATGTGATAGGAAGATCTTTTGCTGACTCAGCGCCTATCCTCGAAAGATACTGGGCTGTAAAATCCGGAATAGGCTTTAGAGGGAAAAGTGGAATGATCATATTACCTCGAAAGGGGACATTTTTTGTTTTGGGAGAGCTTCTGATAACGACCGAACTAAAGCCGGATAAACCAAATACTTTTGAATGTGGCAAATGTACCAAGTGCATAGACAACTGTCCCGCCAAAGCAATCGACGAAGATGGTTTTGATGCTACCAAATGTCTTAGCTACCTCACAATCGAACAATCGGACGAACTCAATGATACTCAAGCCGGACAATTAGGAAACAGACTATATGGATGCGATACCTGCCAAAAAGTATGCCCACACAATCGCTTTGCTCAAGCAACCAAAGAGACTGAGTTTATGCCTAACAAACTTTTGTTTGATCTAAGTTTTGAGAATCTCAAACATCTTGATGAACAGCAATACATCAAGATATTTGCAGGAACATCCGTAAAAAGAGCAGGATACAAGGGACTGATGAGAACAGCAAGAGCCCTACTGAAGAAGAGAAATAAAAAAGATTAATAACTCACCATACCAAACAAAAAAGAGCTGTGACAACGATCTTGCCACAGCTCTTAAAAGCTATCTGTATTTATTTCAAACTCTTATGGTTTGTCTTGCAATAAATTCAAATAAGCTCTTATAGTGATTAATAGTTTATTCATTAAAACTTAACACCCACTGATAGGTGATAAGAAATGTTGTGTGATGAGGTATACTTGGAAGATTGCTTCGGCCATGCACCATACTTAACGCTATTAGCACAATTCATAAAACCATATGAGAAACCGGTTTCTACAAAGAAATACTTTCCAATCTCGAGACCAATGTTAGTATTCAAACCAACATCAAATCTGTTCATTGGCTCAATCTCTTTTTCATTGCCATCCTTGTCATATCCCGGTGTCTTCTTAAACAAATCCAAATCAGCCTTGATATACTGACCACTTTCAGTAGCAAAAACATCACCGCCACTTGATTTGAGCTTACCTAAAACTCCATAAGAAACATATGGACCGGCATTCACATAGAAGTTTAGATTCTCACCACCACCCATATTGCAGTTCAAAAGTACAGGTACTGTCACATACATAGGACGAGCCGTAGCCTTACCAACGCTTAGATCAACACGTTCTCCAAGACTTTCGAACAAGACGGTAGGACGAATTGACAAAACATCCTGAACAGGAATATCCAGAGCAACACCGGCCCTAAAACCAACATTAGGATTGTCAATCTTAGAAGCGAAGTTTGTAATAGACGATGCATTAGCACCGGCCTGAACACGAAATCCCAACTTGCGCTCGCTCTGTGCATTCAAAGCAAACGACATAGACAGCAAAGCAGCTGCTATCAATAGTACTTTCTTCTTCATAGCTTATAATAATTATGGTTTAAATTGATATTCTTAATTTACATTCAACCGTTATACGCTAAGCACACTATTAATAAAGAGTAAAACAATATTCATTTACATATGTGCCATTAGCTCTACACAAATGTAGAATAAAATTTTGTTTATATCTAATATTCATACATTTTTTCTTCACAAAAAGCCATCATTAGAAGCATATTCAAACAGAATGACGGCATAATATATAAAAAGTGAAAGTGTGAATATATGACAACAGCCCAATCATCAATAATAATTGCGTAAGGCCAAGAACAAATTATCAATAGTTAATAAGGCAATTTAACTGAAATACATCTTTAGAGGAAGAGGTCAATCAAGAAGGACTCCCCGCAAAAAGCAAATAAAGACTATTGCACAAAGGTAATCTGCTTCACTAAT
This sequence comes from Falsiporphyromonas endometrii, assembly GCF_042654485.1. NCBI lineage: Bacteria > Pseudomonadati > Bacteroidota > Bacteroidia > Bacteroidales > Porphyromonadaceae > Falsiporphyromonas > Falsiporphyromonas endometrii. The sequence continues at coordinate 40,704 of NZ_JBHSGO010000217.1, forward strand.
TTCGGTATTCGACTTTGGTTAGGTATATGAGTTGACTCCCTTCAGAGCAAATTTGTCTTTAGATGATTAGAGATTCATTTACTTTCAAGCATCCAAAGTCATTTATGGATTTATGATAACAGACCCAAATAGTGAGCATTATTTATCTGACAGCAATCCTTTTATAAAGGTATAGCTTATGAAGAAAAACAATTCTTAATGACCGGCATTAGAATCCGGCTCCTATCGTCAAAGCTATATTCAATCTCAAATCCTTACATCTCATTCTTTTTGCAAAGCCCACAAAATGTGTATCAGAATTGGGCACAAAAAATGGGACGCTATCATATTAATATTGCGTCCCATCGATAAGGTTGCTTCCATATTGCAGTTAGAAGTTATTTATTCATCCAAAATATCTTCCCTGCAGTTTATATTTGTACTATCTGATACAAGTTTTACAAGTAACTTCTTAAGCCTTAGGTTTTCTAATCTTGTGTTCCATTTCAAATGGAATGATCATTGACAATTCAATAAAACCGGCATAATTGCCATCATTATCATACCAAGGGATTTGGTATATCAGTTTCTTCTTACCGGCTTTTTCTATGGTATAGACATGCTTAATCTCATTGTCCATCATATTCTTAAGCATACTTCTGGCCGGTTCGGGATGACAATCCAGCACATTCTTCCCGATTAAATCTTGTCCGGGCTTCAAATTGACTTGTCGTGACTGTTCGTTCATTTCTATGATTCGACCTTCCTTGTCACACACAGTCACAGCGACATCAGCTTTTTCAAAATATTCCATGATGTAATTTAATATTTAGTTATTCAGTGATTTCGACCAATTTAGAACAATCTTTTTTCCACATGTTGAGATAATGCTTTCGGGATGAAACTGCACACCAACAATCGGTAACGAACAATGCTCAAAAGCCATAATCACCCAATCATCTGCACTCAATGCAGTGATACACAAATCTTTTGGAAAATGATTTTGGCTCACAGCCCAGCTGTGATATCTACCAATACAATCTTCGGCTGAGACATCCTTAAGAAATCGACTTGGCATAATCTCGAGATGAGACAAATGGCCATGCTTAGGTGCATCAAGATGGTACAATTCAGCACCAAAATATTGGGCGATAGCTTGGTGTCCCAAACAAACTCCCAACAGAGGAATAGGACATTTGTCATTAGCCGAAGCTCGAATGACCTCTTTTAGGATAGGACGATCCTGAGGCAAGCCCGGACCGGGAGATATGATAATCCCGGCATACTCATGCAGTTGACTCATTAACATGTGTACATCATCGACAGAGACAATTTCGAGAGGATAATCAAGCACCTCTCTACACAACTCAACAATGTTATAAACAAAGGAGTCATGATTGTCGATAAAAAGAATATTCTTCATATGCGGACCAAAGGTATTACTTTTGCTGTCAAAAGAATAACAATATGACGACAAAATCAATATCAGCTGAAACTCTATTTGCTCAGATGGACAAATTCTCACAAGCCAAAGAGCCATTCCTGTTTGCTATTGATTATGAAATGCAAGAAGCCTATTTCATTCCCAATCCAATCGAACAAGAAGAGATTCGCTTCTGTATTCATGGCAAAGGTAATGCTACAAATGAGAAAAATCCTGACAAAGCCTATTCTTTCAAGGCATTTCCGGAAAGTTATGAGCAGTATCTAAAACGATTTGAAGTCATACATAAGGCAGAAATAGATGGCAATAGCTTTCTTGCCAACCTAACTATTGCGACCCCTATCCATTGCAGTTTGCAATTGAATGAAATATACGACTATGCCAAAGCGCCGTACAAGCTCCACATCCCCAAGCGATTGGTTTGCTATTCTCCCGAAGCATTTGTTCATATAACTCAAGATGGAAAGATATCGTCTTACCCTATGAAAGGGACAATAGACGCCACGATTCCCAATGCAGCTAAGGTTCTTCAGAATGACTATAAAGAAAAATCCGAACATTATACAATTGTAGACCTTATAAGAAATGATTTGAGCAAAGTTTCCAAACATGTCAGAGTTGATCGTTTTGGTTATCTCGATAAGATAATAACGACTGATTCGCAAATATTGCAAATGAGTTCAGAAATTAGTGGTCAGCTATCCACCGAAGACATGAATAGATTGGGCAATGTTATAAGCCAACTCCTTCCGGCAGGGTCCATAAGTGGAGCTCCCAAAGAGGCTACTTGCCATGCGATACGAGAGGCTGAACAAAGAGAAAGAGGTTTTTATAGCGGAGTATTTGGCTATTATGATGGCAAGACATTGGACTCGGCCGTTATGATTCGATATATAGAACAGGTGGATCAGACAATGGATGAAGAAGAGGCTTCTTCTCAATCAAGTGAACAAACACCCATGTTTAGATTTCATTCCGGAGGAGGTATCACCATACACAGCAAGCCGGAAGATGAATATAACGAGGTACTGCAAAAGGTCTATCTTCCATTTTGATTTTGCAAACGACGAAGGAGATTGTAGTTTTTTGTACTTCGTAAATAAATAAAGGGAATGCATTCGCGTTGGATGCATTCCCTTTAACTTTTGTATCTACTATAACGACATCAACCGAAGTCGTCGAAGAATAGCTGTTCACGCGCTACCCCAAGGTTGTCAAGCATTACCTTCACGGCATTTGCCATCGGACCCGGACCACACATGTAATATTCTATATCTTCCGGAGCTTCATGATCTTTGAGGTAATTGTCATAAATCACCTGGTGGATGAAGCCTGTATAACCTGTCCAATTATCCTCCGGTTGTGGATCAGAAAGAGCTATATGGAAGCTAAAGTTCGGGAATTCCTTCTCGATTTCTCTAAAGTCTTCTTCATAGAAAATCTCTTTCTTACTACGAGCACCATACCAGTAAGATACCTTACGACCTGTCTTAAGGGTCTTAAAGAGGTGAAGAATCTGCGCACGAAGCGGTGCCATACCTGCACCACCACCGATATAGAGCATTTCGGCATCTGTATCTTGGATATGGAATTCACCGTAAGGTCCACTCATCTGTACCTTGTCGCCCGGTTTGAGGGAGAAGATATAAGAAGAAGAGATACCCGGTTTTACTCCGGCCATCCATGTATGAGTATTTCTATCCATAGGAGGAGTAGCAATACGGACGTTCAAAGTAATGATATTACCCTCCGCCGGGTAGTTGGCCATTGAGTAAGCACGAACGGTCTCCTCATCGTTTGTAGCGACAAGGTCCCACATCTTAAACTTATCCCAGTCACCTTTGAACTTATCCTCAACTTGAATATCCGAATACTTCATAGAGTACTTGGGAATAGTAATCTGAGCATAGCTACCTGATTGGAAGTTTAGCACTTCACCTTCCGGAAGCTTCACTACAAACTCCTTAATAAAGGTTGAGACATTGCGGTTGCTTACCACCTCACATTCCCAAGACTTCACACCGAAGACACTTTCGGGGATAATGATTGACATATCTTCCTTTACCTTGGTCTGACAAGAGAGACGCCAATGGTTATGTTGTTCCTTGTAAGAGAAATGTGGCATCTCAGTAGGAAGAATTTCTCCTCCACCCTGGGTTACCTGGCAACGGCACTGACCACAGCTACCACTACCACCACATGCTGAAGATAGGAAGATATTGTTACTTTGGAGCGTATTGAGAAGAGTACCACCGATAGGCACTTCAACCTCTTTTTCGCCATTGATTGTGAGCTTAACGTTACCCGAAGGCACCAGCTTGCTCTTGGCTACCAAAAGGGCAATTACCAAAATCAAAGTAATCACCACAAAGACTACCACGCTGGTTAAAATTATCTGCATCATAATGAATTGACAGCATACTTAGAGTTAGACATCAAGATCATAGCTTCACACCACTAAAACTGAGGAATGCAATACCCATCAGTCCGGTAATGATAAACGCAATACCCAAACCACGAAGAGGCTTAGGGATATTCGAATACTGAAGCTTCTCACGTACAGCTGCCATACCCACAATAGCAAGCATCCAACCAAGACCCGATCCAAGACCGTATACAGTGGCCATACCTACATTGGGGAATTCACGCTGTTGCATAAAAAGTGATCCTCCCAAGATTGCACAGTTCACAGCAATAAGAGGTAAGAAGATACCAAGTGAATTGTACAAAGATGGGCTAAAACGCTCTACCACCATCTCTACAAGCTGTGTAAATGAAGCAATCACCGCAATAAAGATGATAAGAGAAAGGAAGCTCAAATCCACATCCTTAAATGATTCGCCAAGCCATGAAGACAAAGCACCACTCTTAAGGACATAGTTTTCGAGCATATAGTTAATCGGCAAAGTGCAGACCAAGACAAACGTCACTGCTGCTCCCAATCCGATAGAAGTCTTCACACTCTTTGATACGGCCAAGAAAGAGCACATACCAAGATAGAAGGCGAAGATCATATTGTCCACAAAAATGGAGCGGACGAATAAGCTTATATATTCCATACTATTTGATTGTCTTAATTAAACAACAGTGAATTAATTCTCTTCCTGCAAATCTTTGTTGCGTGAACGATGTACCCATACAACACAAGCGGCAAGCAGCAAAGCCATAGGAGGCATCACCATCAAACCATTGTTCATATATCCCATATCGTAGAATGCATCGGGGATCACCTTGAAACCAAGTAAAGTACCAGATCCAAGCAACTCACGGAAGAAACCTATAATAATCAAAATCAATCCATATCCGGCACCATTACCAATACCGTCAAGGAAAGATTCCCACGGGCCATTGCCAAGAGCAAATGCCTCAAGACGACCCATCAAAATACAGTTCGTAATAATCAACCCTACAAAGACACTGAGCTGCTTATTTACATCATAAGCGAAAGCCTGAAGAAATTCACTGACGATCGTAACCAAAGCTGCCACTACCACAAGTTGCACAATGATACGAATACGTGAAGGGATTGTCTTGCGAAGGAGTGATATAATCACATTGGCAAAAGCCACCACAACTGTTACAGAGATGGCCATTACTATTGCCGGTTCCAGCTTGGCTGTGACAGCAAGGGCTGAACAAATACCCAACATCTGAACAACAACCGGGTTGTTTTTGCTGAGCGGGCCAAGCAGAATTTCTTTATTCTTTTTATTCCAAAAAGCCATAGCTATAATTATTTATCAATTGTGGTTGAATCCTGTTGTGTCATATCTTGAGCAGCTTCTGCTACAGCAGGCTCTTCTGCTTTTACGTCAGAGCTAACTGAAGCTTTGAGACTATCCAAAAACTTCACATAGGGTTTAAGTGAACTCAGAAGCATATTGTTGACTCCGTTAGAAGTCAATGTACCACCCGAGATTCCATCAACATAAGATTGTCCGGGGATGGAAGGCTGTCTTCCCGCCTTAACAACTGCCACACTTTCAAACTGGCCGTTAACAAAGAGCTTCTTATTCTTAAACTGATTCTCAAACTTAGCGGTAGCGATCTCAGCACCCAAGCCCGGAGTTTCTCCCTGGTGACTGAAGTTGGTACCAAAGACGGTGTCTCCGTCTGCATCAACGGCTATATATCCCCAGATCGGGCCCCATAGTCCGGCACCATTCATCGGGAAGATATACTTTTTCTGACCATCCACCTCTGCCACATAAACAGGAAGTGGAAGATCCTTGCCGGAAGCTACCTCTTTGAATTGGTTTGCTGTATTCATTTCGAAGGCTTCATTATCTGCAATCTTATCACCCTCAAAAGTTTCCTTAATACTGCCGTCAGGCATTACAAGCAACTCTTGTTTGATGATTGATTTATAAAGACCTTCTACCTTAGCCATATCCTTTTCGTGAGTTCCGACAGAACCAAGGATCTGTTGCATCTTATCTATTTGGACATTTTTGTCCTGACGGCTCTTAAGTACTTGTGCTGTAAAAGCCAAACCAACAGCAACCAACACCACCATAATGATGGCATATATAACTGTATAGGAATTACTTTCTCTATTCATACGACTATATTATTTGGCATTAGCACTCTGTTGAGCTCTCTTAAGACGACGTTTGATATTGGCATCAACAACAAAGTAGTCAATCAATGGAGCAAACACATTCATAAATAGGATAGCAAGCATCATACCTTCCGGATAACCGGGGTTCAATACTCTGATAAACACCGCCATCACACCGACCAAGAATCCGTAAATCCACTTACCGGTCTCTGTACGAGCTGATGTAACAGGGTCTGTAGCCATAAATACCAAACCGAATAGGAAGCCACCCAACAAGATATGCTGTAGTGGGCTTACCATCATGGATGCTGTACTTCCAACAGCATTGAAAATCCATGCCATTACACTTGCACCGACTACACCTGATACCATAATCTTCCAACTTGCAATACCTGTCCAAATCAAAATAACGGCACCAATCAAGATGCAAAGTTTAGAAGTCTCTCCGATAGAACCCGGGATAAGACCAATAAACTCTTGGAGCATGGTAAGAGGTTGGCCAACGATGTTGTGAAGCTGATCTGCTATAGGTGTTGCCACATCGTGAGATACTGCAATCTGACCCAAGGGAGTAGCACCCGAAAAAGCATCAACGGCCTGTCCGGAGCCCATACCAAAAGTATCTGCTGTACGAACAAAAACACTATCGCCACTCATCTTGCTCGGATAAGCGAAGAAAAGAATGGCACGTGTCACCAATGCAACATTAACGATATTATAACCGGTACCACCAAATACCTCTTTGGCAAAGATAACTGCCATGGCTGTAGCCACCGCAATCATCCAAAGGGGTGTGTCGACAGGCACAATCATCGGAATTAACATACCGGTAACGAGGAAACCCTCCTGGATCTCTTCGCGCTTCTTTTGTGCCGCAACAAACTCGATACCAAGTCCCACTACATAAGATACGACTATCTTAGGAAGCACAGCCAAGAATCCAAAGCCAAAAAGAGCCCAGAAACCTGCTGACTCACCGATAGCCAAGTAGTGTTGGTATCCTACATTATACATACCAAAAAGCAGTGCCGGCATAAGAGCCAAAATAACCACGGTCATGGTTCTCTTAGAGTCAATGGCATCATGCACATGGACACCGGTTTTAGATGTTGTGTTCGGAACGTATAGGAATGTTTCTAATCCCTCAAAGACCGAACGGAACGCTGAGAACTTACCCCCCTCTTCGAAGTTGGGCTTTATCTCATTGAGTTTTTTTCTTAAACCTTTCACAATTGTAATCTTTTGAGAGATGATCAATTAATTTCTTTATACAAATGATCCAATCCTTCGCGGACCAAATGCTGGAGTTCTATTTTCGAAGTATCGACAAATTCGCAAAGAGCAAAGTCTTCCGGAGCCACTTCATAGATACCCAAAGCTTCCATACGAGGAATATCAAACGCAATGATGGCTTTGATAAGATACTCCGGGAAAATATCCAATGGGAAAACCTTGTCATACTCGTTGCTCATGATAATGGCACGCTCACCACCTTTGATACGAGCATCCATTACATATTCTTTCTTCTTCCCACACATCCATGAGAAGAATGTACGACTCATACTAAATTTGCCAAAACCGGGTGTGGCCCAACCGAAAAATTCATCCACATCATCCCCTTCCGGAATAACCGTAATCTGATCACAACCTTGAGGGAAGAATGGAGACTCCGACGACACACGACGACCGGTAAGTACATCACCGGCAATCACTCTCTCATGGTCTGCTTTGACGCAAAGTTTTCCGCCAAAAGCCTCTTCAATCTTTTGTCCCGGCATAATATCGACATAGCCATGTTGAGCAGCATCGCTACCCGTCACGGCAATCTTTCTGGTATAATCGACTTTGCCGGTGCGAAGGAATCTACCCATCACCAAGACATCAGTAGCCTTAAGAGTCCAAACAGTCTCGCCTTTGTTGATAGGTGCAAGTTTATTGATCATAGTACCGCAAAGACCAGCCGGGTGAGGGCCCTCAATCTCTACAGTAACCACATCCTTCACACTAATCTTAGATCCGGACTTGATTCCGAAATAGACCTGTCCCTTAGTCAGTTTGGACAATGCCGTCAAACCTACCTGAAGATCATCTTCCCTACCTTGTACAAGGTAGTCAAACTCAGCTGCAAGCGGAGCTGTAAAATTTGCTGTTACGAAGATGTCCCTTGGCTCAATCGCAGGATTAGCCAAACGATCAAACGGACGTTGACGCAAGAGCGTCCACATACCGGATTTGAGCAATATCTGCTTCAATTCTTCTGCTTTCAGATCTTTTCCAATCTGAAACTCCTCATAATCCTGCTTGCCGTCGGGCTTCACCTCAATACTGAGGACCTTTCTTTTCGCACCACGGTTGACAGCTGTCACCTCTCCACTGACAGGAGAAGTAAATACCAATTCCTCACAACCCTTATAATGCATAAGAGGGGTACCGGCCTTAACCTGGTCCCCCGGACGCACCATAATCTTAGGCATCGTCAATCCCGGAAAATCATCGGGGACGACTGCATAAGTAGAGCTTTGAGAGAGAGGAGACAGGCACTCTTGCGGGGCTTTACCCTTCAAATTGAGCGAGAGGCCTTTCTTAATTCTCATAACCTTTGCCATATTATGTCTATAGTAAATACATGTTTCAAACTGCAAATGTACTCATTTAGTACGTCATTTACGACCGACCAAATATAAAAGCACAGCCATACGGATATATCTTGTTATCAATGTTGTACAAACACTGCCAAAGAGGACCCATTTTCGTCAAATGAAGACCTTACAATATGCAAACTGTCACAACATTATCTACAAAGTGTCATTTCGTAAAATCTGTATTCCCGCTTAGAAACGACAACCGATACCAAAATGAAAAGATGCATTCTTCATCGTCATATCAAAATTGTCCGAATTAAATTTGTCCACAGCATCATCAATTGTATTGACAAGGCCAAAATCAGCACCAAGCAATGCATACAATCTACCTCTTCCTAATATTGCGCTGACACCAATACCTGTATCAAAACGCTTTCCTTTCACTTTAAAAAACTCTCCCGCATGGTGCTTAAAAAGGTCGTAAGAGTTTTTGACTCCAAGATCTTTGACCTCTGCCGTTCCTGACATGGCATAGGAGAAATATGGACCAGCTTGCACTTGACAGAACAGTCTAAAAGGAAGATTGAAACGCACCCCTAACTGGACCGGGATCTCCAGATAATGGATCTTTGTCTTAATCGGCGACATTTTCATATCGGAAGAGACAGCAACATCAGCCTTAGATCCTTTGGAATGAAACACCAAACCGGAATTTAGATAAAGTACCGATACAAGAGGCACATCCAATGTGGCCGAGAGACGATACCCCATAATGGTTTTACCACTAAAATCCCTTAAATGTTTCACCTTATAATCACCATTACTGAAGCCAATGGACGCATCAATTCTCGGTGTTAGTCTTTGTGCCTCCATAGCTACTACTCCTAACAAAGTGAAGAACACAAAAATACCCACAAGTCGTTTAAGAACTTTCATTATTATATAATTTTGGAATTAATACATGATCAATAACACACTACAATGTAAATAGTTTCTCACACCCAACCGATGAGTCCACCGGAACCGTCCCAAAGGTAATAATGATTTTTTAAAGAAAAGAGAAAAGTAAAGCCTACTCTTGCATTTATTGTCATATAGATAAATCGACCATGAAGAAAAAGGGCAGACATTTCGGACAAATAACCCGTATCCAAAACTCCTAACAATCAAAAAAGAAATTGCTAAGACAAATGATTATTAGTACCTTAGCAATATAGATATACAAAATGACCATGGAAATACTCATACTACTGACCATATTTTTGATCTTAGTGCAGCTTGGCAGATTACACTTCCGAGAGGCTGTAGTGCATTCCATTGGCTCCCGGAAAATATCCATCTCGACAATCTTCATAAGTAAACATACAATTCGTCTGTTTCTATGGGCTGTGAAGCTCTCCAAAAGATGTCTTAATTTGTTAAATACCGCTATCCTCTCAAATGTTCAAAAAGGAGGACAAACGACACTTATTCATTTCAGATTTCATATAATTCAAGGTTAGAGAACTCGGACCTTATACACACTTTGCCCGTTTTATTAGTACGAAACGGGCTTTTTTATGCGCTATTTTAACAAATAAGCTCGCGCGGGAAGCAATCCATTCTCGCGCGACTTTCGATCTGATCTCGCGCGACCTTGACATGCAAAGTCGCGCTACTTCAGGTGCAACCTCGCGCTAGTATAGGTTCAAGGTAGCGCGAGAATGGATTGCAAGTCGCGCGACCTTCCAAAAAAAGCAGCCTAAAGGGGGTTTTTAAGCCGCTATTTTGTCCATAAAAAACAGCTTATACATCTATTAACATTTAGATAGTACGAAAACGTCTTATCCACACAATGACTTGTAGAGAATGAATCCGTTTTTAAGGTCAAAAAAGGCTGTTTCAAGTGCATAAAAACAGCCAATCATATTAACAATAATTATCAAATAAAGGATCAATTAGGTATTTAGAGCACTAAAAAAAGCTTTACTCTTATTTATATTTTTCGGCTAATTCCACAATTTGCTGCAACGAACTCGTGGCAGGACACGCACTATAAGGCAACACCCAGTCACATCCATTTTTCCATTCAGAGCAACCAAAAGCCTTGTTTCCTCTAAGCAGGTGCCCTTTGTGGCATTTTGGACACAACACACCCGATACATCTGCAAGTTTAGGCACAAACATCTGGGGATAAAGGACTTGAGCAACAACCTCCACAACCATATTTTTAAGCTCAGCTATAAAGTCTGTAGCTTTTACTTCTTTCTTTTCTATAAGTCTGAGTTTTCTTTCCCAAAGTCCCGTTAGCTCCACACTCTTTAATAAATCCGACTGAATAAGTTCAATCATCTTAACTCCTAAATCAGTTGCTATAAGACTCTTACCCTTGCGCTCTACATAAGTTCTATTCATCAGAGTCTCTATAATATTTGCTCGGGTAGATGGTCTGCCAATACCATTTTCTTTCATTGCCTGCCTCAAATCTTCATCATCCGTCAGCTTACCCGCAGTCTCCATCGTTCTAAGAAGAGTAGCCTCAGTATATTGCTTTGGAGGCTGAGTAAACTTACTTTGCAAATCCGGCGTATGAGGACCACTCTCCCCTTTCTTAAAATCAGGCAATGTCCGCTCATCATCATCCTTCTTATCTTCTTCATCCTCCTTGTTGGCAACTTTTTGAAAAAGAACTTTCCAACCGTCTTGAAGGATAGTTTTTCCGGTCGCCTTAAAAGGTATTTTTGCAGCTTCTCCTTCTACCGTCGTTGTGTTGAACAGACAGTCCGGGTAAAATGCAGCAATAAATCTCCTCGCAATCAAATCATATACTTTAGCTTCATTACCAACTAAATTGCCCGGTTGCCCGGTAGGGATAATAGCATGGTGATCCGTTATTTTCGAATTGTCAAATACTTTTTTACTTTTTCTAAGAGGTGATGCAAAAAGTGGTTCGATAAAATCTTTATACAAGAAAAGACCTTGCAAGATAGTCGGTACTTTCGGATAAATATCATCCGGCAAATAGGTCGTGTCTACACGCGGATATGTTGTTAATTTTTTCTCATAAAGGCTTTGAATTGTCTTGAGTGTTTCCTCTGCCGAAAGACCATATTTCTTATTGCACTCTACTTGAAGAGACGTAAGGTCAAACAACGATGGTGGAAGTTCTTTCCCTTTTTTCCCCTTTACTGATGTAATCTCAAAAAGACTATCCTTTATTTTTTCAGCCGCTTTTCTTGCCTCATCTTCCGATTCAAAGCGACCTTTTGAGGCATTAAAAACGACCTCCCTATATGTAGTCTTGAGTTCCCAGTAAGGTTGAGGAACAAAATTTTCGATCTCCAATCTTCTTTGTACAAGGAGTGCAAGAGTTGGAGTCTGCACCCTCCCAACCGATAGTATTTGCTTGGGAGCGCCATATCTCAATGTATAAAGCCGAGTGGCATTCATTCCAAGCATCCAATCTCCAATAGCTCTTGCCAAACCTGCTTCATAAAGCGTTTCATAATGAGAAGAAGGCTTCAAGTCTTCAAAACCCTCTTTGATGGCTTCTGCTGTAAGCGAAGAGATCCACAATCTCTTAACCGGGCATTTACAACCGACATACTGCAAGACCCATCTTTGAATAAGCTCTCCCTCCTGCCCGGCATCACCGCAATTAATAACCTCTTCAGCTTGATCAATCAAAGACTTAATGATATTGAGTTGCTTGATATAGATGTCTTGTGGAATAGGTTTGATACCGAAACGTTGCGGGATCATAGGAAGGTTGTTGAGGGCCCATCTTTTCCAAACCGGATTATAATCATCCGGTTCTTTGAGTGTACAAAGGTGTCCATAAGTCCAGGTTACCTGATACCCATTCCCTTCAATATAACCATCGCGCTTAGTCGTTGCTCCAAGGCAAGATGCAATCTCTCTTGCAACAGCAGGCTTCTCGGCAATACAAACTTTCATATTATGATTAAGCTAAAAAATGTACAGAATCTACAAAGCACAAAAAAGCGGAAACTGAAAGAAGGCATCTTCTTTCAATATTCCGCTACAATACCACTGAGATGATCAACTATTCAAGCCCAAGACGATTTCGACCTGACGAACAATATGCTCCGCTGCATTCGGAGTGGCCAACTTGCCTGCCGCATTACCCATATCTTCGAGTTGCTTAGGCCTATCCAGAGCTTCTATCGCTTCAGGGATAAGTTTCTCATTGGCCTCTGCATCTGTGATAAGGTCAGCTGCTCCACGCATAGACAAAGCCTTGGCATTCTTGGTTTGATGGTCTTCTGCAACATTGGGAGAAGGCACCAAAATAGCCGGTTTACGAAGAAGGCAAATCTCAGAAATAGAGAGTGCTCCTGCACGAGAGATTACCAAGTCGGCAGCTACATAAGCATAATCCATGCGCTCAATAAAATCTGTCACATGACAATGTAATTGTGGCACACGGTCTATAGCATCCCTCGCTTCATCTATATAAGACTTACCGGTCTGCCAAATAAGTGTCACTCCTGCCTCAGCCAAATCTATCAAATGAGACTTTACAGACTCATTGATTGTGCGAGCACCCAAGCTACCGCCCAATACAAGCAAAATCTTATCAGACTGGCTCGGCAACCTAAAGTGATAGATAGCCTCCTCTTTGGTCACATTCATATGCTCTAAATCTTTGCGGATAGGGTTACCGGTCAAGATAATTTTCTCTTTCGGGAAAAACTGCTCCATATCGGGATAAGCCACACAAATCTTATTGACATGCTTTGCCAACAACTTATTGGTAACCCCGGGATAGCTGTTTTGCTCTTGGATAAGAGTAGGAATGCCGGCCTTCTGTGCCTCCTTCAAAACCGGAGCACTGGCATAACCTCCGACACCAATGGCAATATCCGGATTGAATCGCTTGATTGTCCGCTTAGCCAGGATAAGACTCTTAACCAAATTGACTGCAACCGGGATATTTTTAAGGGGATTTTTGCGGTTAAGGCCCTTAATAGGCAAACCTACAATCTCGTAACCGGCTCTCGGCACTCGGTCCATTTCCATTCTTCCCTCTGCCCCAACAAACAAAATCTGTACATCGGGATACTTTCTTTTGATCGTATCAGCTATGGCAATCGCAGGGAAGATATGTCCTCCCGTACCACCACCACTTATGATCACTCGTTTCATATTATTTAGTTAAGTCTTATGTTTTAGGTTGTTGAAATCTCAGTACATTCCAATGATACAAAGTAAAGGTAAGATGCACGACAACAACCTTATGATTTACTAACGCCACAAAAAATGGGATACAGCTTTTTGGGGAAATACCCCTTCTCAAATTTATATCTTCATCAAAAACTCTGCGAGTGCAAAGATAGGGCGATTATTCACAAGTGAAGAATTAGCAATCATCTTCTTTGATCAATTTCTCTTCACCTTCCAATGGTGCCTGCCCCAAAATTAAATTCTCTTTTTGATCAGCAGACGAAGAGTCGGCAGACTGATTGTCCATCCTTTTTTTCTTTTCTACGATATAGGATACAGCAATAGCTACACCAAACGAAAGACTTGTCATCACATACGAACTACCACCCCTGCTGATCAGTGGTAAAGTCTGCCCGGTTACTAATATTCCCGTAGCTACTGTCATATTGACAAGAGCCTGTGACACAAACAAAAATCCTACTCCAAATAGCACATTCTTGAAGTATGCAAAGTTAGTTTGTCGAGCCAGATAATCTATTCTGAAATAAAATACCAAATACAAAAATGGTATAAGTAACAAACCCGGGATACCCCACTCTTCAATAATAATGGAATATATATAGTCTGCATATGCCTGAGGCAAAATAAAGCGCTCCTTGCTATGGCCGGCACCAACCCCCAAGCCAACACCGGAGGCTATCGCAATGAAGGCATGTTTCTCCTGAAGATTATCATCATTGATAACAAACTTGGCTGAATCGGCAGCTTCCTTGTCTGTAAATCGCTGCAACTTACTCTCGATACGGGATCGCCACACCGTAGCTCGACCAAAACCCTCTAAAGATTTTTCGGGCAATGACATCAAAGCAATACCTGCTATCAATCCTACAATGACTGTAATCAAAAAAATCTTGCCTACAACTTTTTGATGTGCATTACCAATCAGAGCAAAACAAAATGTAAAGCCCCCCAACATAAATGCAGTAGAAAAGTTCTGAAATAAGATCAGGAATATAGGGATAAACATGAGCAAGAAATAATAATAGGTCAGTTTCCTGCGCTCATCATCAAACTCCTTCTGCTTAAGAATCTCTTGAGGATCGGTCGAATTGGAATCGCAAGGGGCATTTTTATTCATACGGCACATAAGTCCCGCACCTACCGAAATCATCCCAATCTTTATGATCTCAGATGGTTGTATATTGATACCCCCTATCCTCATCCATCTATTGGCATCGTTGATAGACACTCCAATGAACGGCAAAAGAAGTAGGAGCACCGTTCCTATCAAATAGACCAACGCCAATATAAGCCTCATATTACGCTTACTTAAAGCTCTAACTTCAAAGATCATCAATATAACAGACATGATAATAATGAAGATATGCCCAAGGATAGGCTTATAAAGGCCGGAGTGAAACCCCAACGAGCTGCTGGCACTAAAGACCTCTACAATCGATATAGTAGCAAAAATGCCATATAACGACCATAGAAATTTATCTCCGGCAAAAAAATTGCTTAGTTTGAATGAAGACATATAATAGACTTATTAACTTATAGCCAATGCACAAGATCTAAATTGGTCTCCGCGATCTTCGTAATTATTGAATAGGTCAAAACTTGCACAACATGGAGATAGTAATACAGTCATCCCCTCTTCTGCCATGTTGGTAGCTAATCGAACGGCTTCCGGCATAGATAAAGCATCAGCAATCTGTGGGACCTTACCATCGAAAGCGGCATGGAGCTTCTTATTATCTACACCCAAGAACACCAATCCTTTGGCCTTCTTTACGACATCCTTCTCAATAATAGAATAATCATTACCCTTATCTGTACCACCTAAGATCAAAATAATTGGAGTCGTCATACTCTCAAGAGCAGCCACCGTAGACTGAATATTGGTAGCCTTAGAATCATTGATATAGCGTACACCTCTCAACTCCCTTACAAACTCAAGTCTGTGAGGAACATTTCTAAATACATGAAGGGATTTGTACAACACTTCGTTGGAGATGGCAACAGTTTTGGCGGCCAATGCTACAGCCATTGCGTTTTGCAAATTGTGAGCTCCGGGAAGGGCCAAATCAGAACGCTTGATTGTAAAAACGGACTCTCCATCTTCCTCTATTTCGAGTTCATCCTTTTCATTGAGCATTGCCGAAACCTTACTATCCAACCTTGATATAGAGAACGGTTTGATTTTCACGTTAGGATTCTTTTCGGCAACCTTTCTACTGATATAGGGATCATCAGCCCAATAGATAAAGGTATCATCAGAAGTCATATTCTGCATAATGCGCATCTTCGCCTGAGCATACAAATCAAAGCTATGATTATAACGATCCAGGTGGTCCGGGGTGATATTCAAAAGAATAGCAATATTCGCTCTAAATTTATACATATCATCCAATTGGAAACTGCTTAGCTCAATCACATAATACTGATGAGGCTCATAGGCAACCTGACGAGCCAGGCTAAAACCAACATTTCCGGCCAATCCGACATCAAGGCCTGCTTCTCTAAGGGTATGATGAAGCCACATAGTTGTTGTCGTCTTACCATTACTACCGGTAATACCAATCATATAGGCGTCTGTATATCTGGAGGCCAATTCGATCTCAGAAATAACATTTATACCCGCACTTCTAACCGCTTTCATTACCGGGGTCTCTTCTGCCACACCCGGACTCTTGACAATCTCTTTTGAATTGCAAATAATATCTAACGAATGATGTCCTTCTTCATAAGGAATATTATATCTTGCAAGCTCCTCTTGATGACGAGGAGAGATTTTCCCGTAATCTGAAACAAAAACGGATAACCCATATTTATTTGCCAATATTGCTGCTCCCACGCCGCTTTCACCGGCTCCAAGCACAACAATATCGAATTGTTTTATATCACTCATACCGAATATATTTATTTGTTATCATCTCATTTTCAACGTAGCAATGGTAATGACTGCCAACAATAGGCCAATCAACCAAAAGCGAATAGTAATCTTTGACTCAGGTATAGGAGCCAATGGATGTTGCAACTTTGCATCTATTCCTGCATTTCCCGGCTTTTGAAAATGATGATGCAAAGGAGTCATCTTAAATATCCTTTTACCTGTTCCGTACCTATGCTTGGTATATTTGAAATAGAATACTTGAATAATCACAGACAGCCCTTCTGCTATAAAAACGCCACAAAGGATAGGAAGCAACAATTCTTTGCGGATTATGATGGCAAAAACTGCAATGATTCCCCCCAATGTAAGACTACCTGTATCTCCCATAAAGACCTGAGCCGGATAAGCATTATTCCATAAAAATCCCAAAGTAGCCCCAACAAAGGCCATAGCAAAAACTGTCAGCTCTTCGGCTCCCGGAATAAACATAATATTGAGATACGATGCCATCCCTATATGTGAGGATACATAGGCAAAGATACCCAATACCACTCCGACAATGGCACTGGATCCCGAAGCAAGACCATCCAAACCATCTGTCAGATTGACACAATTAGAGGTCATTGTCACAATAAAGATGGTCATCAATACGAATACAATCCAACCACCTATTGTCTTGGCTTCACCTTTTAGAGGAATAACCTCTGCATAATCAAAATTGTTGTTTTTTACGAAAGGAATAGTTGTTTTGGTGGACTTTGTTTCAGACTCGGAGAAATGAACATTTTCTATGGTTCCCTTATGTCTTACCTCAATATTCTCTTTGATTACAACTGCAGGACTGAGATAAAGGACCAAACCCATTACAAGACCTAAAGCAACCTGAGCAAATACCTTGTACTTACCGGGAAGCCCGGCCTTATTTTTCTTAAAGACTTTGATATAGTCATCTAAAAAGCCAAGCGCTCCAAGAAACAACGTTGTACCAATCATAAGCCATATATATACATTGTCCAGCCTTGCAAAAAGAAGTGCAGGTATGAGGATAGATATAATGATGATGATTCCACCCATTGTTGGAGTGCCTCTTTTTTGGAATTGCCCTTCAAGCCCAAGCTCTCTAATAGTCTCTCCGATCTGCAATTGCTGTAGCTTGCGTATAATCTTATTACCAAAAACAGTAGATATGAGCAAAGCAAATATCAAAGACAAAGCAGCCCTAAAAGAGACATATTGAGCCAAACGAGCGCCCGGCACATCAAAATTTTCCAACCAATCAAACAAATGGTACAACATAGATACTTTTATTTTTCAACTTTCATAAAATCCTTTATCACTTCTCTGTCGTCAAAGTGATTCTTAACTCCCTTCACCTCTTGATAAGTCTCATGACCTTTGCCTGCAACAAGAATAAAGTCTCCCTTTTGAGCCATCATACAAGCTGTACGAATAGCCTCTTTTCGATCTGTTATGCACAAAGTCTTAGACATATCATCTTCAGTAAGCCCCTCCTTCATCTGACGGATAATCTCATTGGGATCTTCACTGCGGGGATTGTCAGAAGTAAGAATAAGTATGTCAGACTTAGCCACTGCCTCTTTGGCCATGATAGGTCGCTTACCGGCATCTCTGTCACCACCGGCACCAACAACACAGATCACCCGGCCTGAGCCCTTGCATAGATTGTTGATAGTCGTCAGAACATTTACCAAGGCATCCGGCGTATGAGCATAATCTACCACTGCTGTATAAGCCTTCCGGGCAGAATGGATTACCTGAAACCTTCCATCAACCGGTCTCATCATACTTAAAACTCGCGCTGCCTCTTCCTTGGGCATACCAAGAAGAGTAGCTGCTCCAAAGACAGCCAATGCGTTGTATACATTAAAACCTCCAACCAATTGAAGAGACAACTCCAAACCATTAACTTCAATTTCTGTAGAGTCCGGATGCAATTCCAAAACTTTTCCCTTAAAGTCAGCAGGATTCTTAAGGGCATAGAAGTAATGACTTGCTTTGCAATTTTGCAACATGACCCTGCCCTTCTTGTCATCGTCATTGACCAATGCAAAAGCCTCCGATTTGAGAGAATCAAAGAATTTCTTTTTAGCCGCAATATAATTATCAACAGTCTTATGATAATCTAAATGATCACGAGTGAGATTTGTAAATACAGCACCATCAAAATCAATACCGGCAATACGACATTGATCAGCAGCATGCGAGCTAACCTCCATAAACACATACTCACAACCAGCCTGTTTCATTTTATAAAGAAGAGCCTGCAATTCAATAGGATCCGGAGTAGTATGTGTGGCAGGAATGACCTCATCATCTATATAATTACAGACTGTACTCAAAAGCCCCACCTTATGTCCGGACTCTTTGAATACCTTATAAAGCAATGTTGCTATAGTCGTTTTACCATTGGTACCGGTTACACCGACCACCTTCATCGTCTTGGATGGATCACCATGCAAGGCCGAAGCCAAAAGTCCAACTGAAGCAAGCGTATTTGACAATTGTATATAAGTCACTCCTTGGACAAGCTCGTTGGGCATTTGCTCCAATATGACACATTTGGCTCCTTGAGATATTGCCTTGTCAATATATGCATGACCATCAACATGCACGCCTTTGACTGCAATAAAGGTATCTCCATCCGAGACCGTTCTGGAATCGGAAGTAAAATTGCCAACCTCAATATTTGTATTACCTACGGTAGAAACAACTTGAATTCCTTTCAATAATTCTGCAACTGTCATTTCTTTTTTGTTTTATCTTTTTTATTTCCCCTCTTAGTCGGAGAGAGGTTGTTATTCTTTTTCTTATCTGTAAAATCCGAAGTACTCTTAGCACCTTTAGAGTTGTTTTGAGTTTTATTCCCGGATGAATGTGTATTGGAGGTAGAAACCATCGCAACTGCCTTTTTATTCGAATTTGGCTTGGTCTCGGATGGAGAGTTCTTTTCATTCGAAACAGGTTGCGAAGGGACCATGGGCTCCTCTTGAGTGAATCTGGCCTTTTCGTGCATCGGCCTAAGTGTAAGCTTTACAACCGAGTTGATTGACAGCTTTGTTCCAACCGGAACACTCTGTTCGACTACTGTACCATAGCCCGACATCTGGCATCTAAATCCACATTTTCCCATTAGATACAAAGCATCGGAAGCAGCAAAACCAGTCACATCCGGCACTACACCTCTGTTGAAAAGAATTGATTCGGCTTTGGTTTCATAATTACTACTTGGAGAAACTCGAATAAACTCTGCAGCTTGGGATTGCTTATCAAAGATTACCGAACCATTGCAATATTTGACAAGATCAACCACATTGACCTTTCTGCCACCCTGAATAAATGGGAGAGACACTGAAGGCTTCAAATACAGTGAATCTACCGGCCTACGACCGTCGATGGAAACAATCGATTCAGCCACACGCTTAACGACGCCACCACAACCTAAACCGGCACTGCCCATAGCTCTATTACGAGCATTTCTCGTCATCACTAACATTGAATATTTGGGATGATCATAAGGGAAAAAGCCTACGAAAGTTGCTTGGGTTTTCTTGGCACCTCCATCCCAATACAATGCCGTACCCGTCTTACCACATATCTCTACGATATTGCTCTGAGCTGCCTTCCCGGTACCCTTTTTATTTGTGACAACTCCACGAAGAATATCTTTTATCCACTGAATAATTTGTGGATTCTTGGCTATTTGTTCACGAACAACTTGAGGTTCAAAGTCCTCAATAACCTCATCACCTCTCTTTATCTGTGTCACAAAATAAGGACGCATAAAACGACCATCGTTTGCAATCGCATTATAAAAAGCCAACATAGAAATAGGCGGTACTTGCGTTTCGTATCCATGCGCCATCCATGCCAAAGTAGTATTGCCCCACGGATGTTTTTTATCCCCCGGGTATCTTACAATAGCATGAGAGGCCGCACCCGGAATCATCAAATTCATTGGGTCACAGATCCCGGTTTCTCGCACAGCCTTTACATAATCACGACCGGCTTCCGAGTAATTTTTTCCGTTAGTCCAAAATGCACGATAAACAAGTTTCGCTATACCAACATTACTGGACCTATACATAGCCGTGGCATAATCTATAAAACCAAATCCTGGAATACCTCGAGCTACATTCCAGTCTTTTAGGACCTGATTACCCACACGCATTCTTCCTTCTCCTACATCAACCGAATCATAGGGTGAAATATTGCTACAGTTGAGAGCAGCAAGAAGAGAAACTGTCTTAAAAGTTGAACCCGGCTCTGTCAAACTGGAGACGGCAAAGTTTCTCGATTCGTAAAACTTACCGGGCTCTGACCCTCTCTGAAGATTGGATATCGCCAATATCTTACCAGTCGCCACTTCCATAAGAATAGCCGTCGAAAAATCAGGATCGGCTTCAATCGTCATTTTCCGAAGTTCTGAATCTACAAGATACTGCTTATCCATATCTAAAGTGGTATACACATCAGCACCATTGACAGGTTCTTTGATCGTAAAAGTCAACGAGCGGCTCCCAAACTTAAATATCTTAGCCTCTCCTTTCTCACCTCTGAGTAATGAGTCGCAACTCAATTCGATACCCTGCTTTCCACGAGGCAAATCACTTCCCGCTTGGTCAGGGGTGTAAATAGATCCTATCAGTCTTTTTCCCAAAGACCCATAGGGATATTTACGACGACTTTCTATGCCATCAGGCAATGACTTCTGAAGAGGAATATAATGTTTGTCAGTAAATAGCTTATCTGATTTTATCTTCAACCATTTTGAGTATGGGATACTCATATTCACCAAAAGCACCCCTCGATTGTATTTCGACTTCCTTGCCTTTTGCCAATTTCTTCTAAGATCTGCAGCCTTAATCGGTTTCTCAGCTGTGGACAATTCTCGAGAAAGGAGTTCGGAAAGCTTATAAAGCATGCTTCGTATACTATCCTCAGGCAAGTCTTTAATGACATCCGACTGAAAATCCATGCGCAGTTTCTGTACTGTAGATTCTATGGCAAGCAATTCACCATCTGCCCCATATATATTTCCTCGAATCGGATAAATCACCTTTGTACTTGCCCGATTATAAGTAGAAGCAATCTTTCTCCACTGTTCTCCATCAACATACATTATTGACAAGGATCTGGCAACAAGGAATAGAACAAAAGCAAAGGCACAAGCCCCAAAAATACGGTACAAAGGAGCACCGAAATACCACTTCCTATGCTTAAACTTAAACGACATATTTACCTCTTACTATCTTTCTTTTTAAAAAGTACAATGGGCGGTTCTTCAGGAATTTGAAGAAGTTTTCCATCAGCAT
Source organism: Falsiporphyromonas endometrii (assembly GCF_042654485.1). NCBI lineage: Bacteria > Pseudomonadati > Bacteroidota > Bacteroidia > Bacteroidales > Porphyromonadaceae > Falsiporphyromonas > Falsiporphyromonas endometrii. The sequence continues at coordinate 62,665 of NZ_JBHSGO010000217.1, forward strand.
TGACCGACTCTACTAAATATGTACTCTGCTCTGCATTGGTAACCTCAGCCCTTATTAACAAGGCACGCTTTCGCTTTCCATCAAGAATTTTCTCTTTAACAGATAGATTTCTCTTTTGATCTATGGCATGATATTCATTCCAGATTGGTATAAGAAATAAGGAAAGAACATACAACCAGAATCCTATATTCTTCTTAACCCTTTCAGCAATCAAACCATCTCCTAAAAGTATCCAAAATCCATTCCCTTTCTTGTTGGAATACTCAGAGCCTTCATCTTCAATATTATCATCAGAGAGTTTTTCTCCATCCTCTTCCTCTACTTCAATATCATGATTCACATCATCCATATCATCGTAAAGAACCTGTGGAATCGGATCCGATGTTTGCTCATCGTCCCATTGAATTTCGGATTCATCAAATGTTGATTGAGATTGCTCAAATTCCTCAACATCGTCATCGTTTAAATCTTCAGATGATTCTACAAATCTATGATCCTCTTCAGATTGTATGTTTTCAATCGAACCACTCTCTACAAAATCATCCAAAGGCTCTTCGTAAAAACTGCCGGGCTCATTTTCAAACACAGTTGTCTGATCAGAAGAATCAACAATAGAGGATTCTTCTGACACACACTCATTAGACGTAACCTCCGGCAACTCTTCCGGCCCATTTTGCAAACTTCTTAACAAAGATGTTGCATCATCCGTTTCGTCTTCTTCTTTATAATTAGGGTCGTAATTATTATTCATTGATCATTGCAAAATAGAGTTATAACTTTTCTGCAATTCGGAGCTTTGCCGATCTCGAACGTGGATTAAAATCAAGTTCACTCTCTTGTGGAACAATTGGCTTTCTATTGATCAGATTCCAAGCGCAACTTGTATTTCCATAAATCAGTTGCTGAACTTGATCAATCTCTTCTTTCTGACGAAAAAAGTCCTTTACAATTCGATCTTCAATAGAGTGGTACGTAATAACTGATAAGCGTCCTCCGGGACGAAGAACCCTCTTGGCAGCTTCCAACATATCTCTTAATGCCCCCAGCTCATCATTGACTTCAATACGCAATGCCTGAAAAATACAAGCGTAAATTTTCTTTTCCTTTTGAGGTTTTACTTCCGGCTTTACAATATCCATCAGACTTTTAATTGAGTCAAATGTTTCTCCGTTTTCTCTTGCTTTAACAATTCTCATTGCTATACGATAGGCATTGTTTAACTCTCCATAATTTCTAAACACCGAAGTCAATTGCTCCAGAGAATAGGATTGTAAAACCATTTGTGCAGAAATTCCTGCCCTACTATTCATTCTCATATCCGGAGCTGGCTCATCAGCTCTAAAACTGAAGCCTCTCTCAGCTGTATCAAACTGATGAGATGAAACTCCCAAATCAGCCAAAATGCCATCAACTTTACCCACAATACCATAGTAAGAGCAAAATTGATAAAGATATCTAAAATTAGAAGGAATAAAAGTAAACCTATGATCCTTCGGACAATTGGCTTCTGCATCAGGATCTTGGTCAAATCCAAGAAGATGACCATCACTAAGACAAGAAAGTATATAACGACTGTGACCTCCGCCTCCAAAAGTCACATCAATATAAATACCTTCTCTATCGGTTATGAGTGAATCAACTGACTGATGCAACAAAACCGGGCTATGATAATCAAAATCTTGCATGTTGCTGGACACTATATAATATTCGGCTGTAAAGTTAGCCTTTTTGGATTGGCTAATCAAAGAAAAACAAAGAATAGAATTTAAAAATGCTCCATTTTTTAGAGCAAAAAAAAACTTATCAACTGACTAAATTCCATTGTCAAATTTAGAGCTTGTTTGTTTCATCAAAATCATCCCTTACATTTGTTTAAATTTAACAAATCAAGAATTGTTACATGCTATTTATCAGAAGATATTCTTCCCCGCGATTATTTGAATCTGTCAGTGTGAAACTAACCATTGATGGGCCGGATGAAATGATATGTGGTTACATTGAATTGGCACAAGTTGGAAACAAAATCCTAAAAATACTTCATACCGTTGTGACTCCAGTATATAGAGGAGGAAATATTGGGAGGCAACTAATAGAAAAAGCAATAGAATATGCCCAGATGAACAATGCCAAACTTTTGTCATCCTGCAGCTATGCCACACATTTGCTCCTAAAAGAGAAAAACGTCAATATCTTGGCCAAAGCAAGCGATTTGGAACATGAACTTAAGCTCAATCCGGCAACAGAAAGGACAGCATTTTTGGAGAAGCTTCTTAATATCCAACCCGGTGGATACGGAGAGGGCGATTTGATTATACCTTGCACTATACCGGACTTAAGACAAAAAGAACAGCTATGGGGTCCGTTCTCAAAACCCCTCCTCGAAGATCTTCTTAAAAGCAGGACTCATGATTTAAGGATGCTTGCCCTGATTGCAATGACCGAAATGTACAAGCGGAGTACAAAAACTCCTGATGTTAGAAAAGAACTATTCAATATATACACTAAACAAATAGAAGGAGTTAATAATTGGGACTTGGTAGACATATCTGCCCCTTGGATTGTAGGAGACTACTCATTCGAAAATAATGAAGCACAAGAAAAAATCGAATCCTATATTATATCTAAAGACTTATGGATAAGAAGAATTGGTATTGTGTCAACATTAGGTCAGATAAGAAAAGGTAAAACAGAGATGGCCCTCAAAGCAGTGAAGGAATCACTTGATTATCCTCACCATTTGATTCAGAAAGCCAATGGATGGATGCTGAGAGAAGTAGGAAAGAACAATAAAGAGATGCTTATTACTTTCTTAAACAAATTCAGAGAAAAAATTCCGTCAATTACATTCAATTACGCAACAGAACATCTCGATAAAGAAACAAAGAAGCTGTTTTGAATATTATGTTGTTCAAAGCAGCTTCCTGAATAATAAAACACTATTACTTTTTTGCATGTACCCCATCCAGATAAAGTTGATTGATTTGATCCGCTATAACCCTTCCATCAAACTGCTTGACATGTTGTTTACCGAAGTCAATCATTTGAGATCTAAGAGTTGAATTGGAGACTAACAAGTTTAATTTCTCCGCAAGCTCATCAACATTATCCGGATCAACATAAAAGGCACCTTTGCCCCCGGCTTCTTCAAGACAAGAGCCCTTCGCTGCCACAACGGGCACACCCATCACCAAAGATTCTATGACAGGGATACCGAATCCCTCAAATCTTGACGGGTAAATAAAAACTTCAGCTCCGGCATAAAGAGCCTTCAGTTCGTCATCAGAAAGATTAGATGGTCTGATTATACGATCAGCAACTCCTAACTGCTTAGCTTCATTCATAACAGACTTACTATATTCCGTATCACGTCCAACAATAACCAATTGATACTCATTGGGCAGATTAGGAAGTGCTTTGATTGTCATACCAAAGTTCTTACGCCACTCAAATGTGCCAACAGACAAAAAGTATGGACGACGAATATGAAGTTTAGACAAAACTTGTCCAATAGCATCCGAATCAATCGGTTCATAAAACAAACTTCTACAACCTTGATATACAACCGTTATCTTTTCTTTTGGCAAATGATAATATTTCAATAAGTCGTTGTAAGTCATTTGACTAATCGAAATAATATAATCTGAAAATCTCGTACAAGATTTCTTATACTTCAAGTGATAAAGAAATCTGTCAATAGGATTATATGCCTTTGGGAAGCGTTCATATATTAGATCGTGCATAGTCAAAATCCTAAAGACTCTATCAGAGATTCCTACCGGAAGTTCATTGGACAACCCATGAAAAACATCCAATTTCAATTTCTTTGCCACTTTTGCTATACCAAAAGTACGCCACAGACTACCTTTAAGCATTCCTTCCGGATAGACCATCTTTACTGAAGGATGAGAGGATATATCATCATAAAGATTCATATTTCCCCTATGAGGAGCAAAAAGATAATAAGTATGCTCCGGGTGAAACTCAAGCAAAACTCTCAGGACAAAACGGCTATAATTGCCAAGACCTGTATTATTAGCCACCAATCTCTTGGCATCAAATCCTATTCGTAGTGATTCCATTAAAAAGAAAGTGATTAGCGTCTTGTCTGACAGTTATCAAGTCCGTTTTCTGTACGCTTTATTCCCTTAACGTACACCTCATATGCCAAGTTTCTTAAATGCTCAACATTTGCTCTGGATCGTTCTTCATGACAGACATGATAAAGAACACCGCCAAACTTCAATGCACGTTTATGAACACCTGAATTTAATAATCTGAAGGACAACTCATTATCTTCGTGTCCCCAGCCTTCAAACGATTCATTATACCCATTTACCATGCGTATGTCTTTCATAAAAAAAGACATATTGGCACCTCTCACCCACCAAAGATTATTGATATGATATCGACTTGCCAAAAAGTCCCTTAAAAGTGGTACTCGTAAAGAGTTTAGTTTATGACTAAATGGCACAGAGATTAAGTTGGTGGAAAAAGACGTTGTTGAGAGTAAAACCTCAGAATATTCTTTAGGCAGGTTGACTCTACTACCTGCTATAAAATATCCCTCCCTGGCTACGGCCAAGTGATCTTGAATAAAATGCCTCTCCATAATACAATCTCCATCAATTTGTATCAGATAAGGAGATTCGACCTGAGCCAAAGCTTTATTCCTGATAGCTGCAGCACGGAAGCCACGATCTTCATGCCATACATGCTTGATGGTAACTCCATCCGGACACTCCAATTTTAATTTTTCGATAGCTTCACGAGTCGGGTCTTTGGAACCATCATCCGCAATAACAATCTCACGAGGAAGAATTGTTTGTTGGAATATACTTCTTACTGACAATGTTAAGACCTCAGGCCAATTATATGTAGAAACAAGTACTGCCGAATCCACAATAGAGTTATTTTTTGCCATATTACAAATCAGATCCATCAAAACCAAACGGGAGCATCAGCCGGTTGTCTTCAATAACAATCGTATTCTTCTCGCCACAAAGATAAACTTCATAGGGTTGATTCTGTCTTACACTCGTCTCAAGCATCACCTGTCGACATGCTCCACAAGGGCTTATCACCTCTACTCTTTCTTTAGGAGAATATGCTACCAAGACCAGCTTCAATATCTTAGCATCAGGGTACTTTGCTCCGGCATAAAATAAAGCAGTTCGTTCTGCGCAAAGGCCGGACGGATAAGCTGCATTTTCTTGATTACTTGCCGAAACAACCTCTCCATTTGACAATTGCAATGCAACGCCTACTCTGAAGTTTGAATATTTGGCATAAGCCAGTTGAGCCATCTCAATAGCTTTTTGCTCTAACTTCAACAATTCCTCTGACATCTCTTTACGAGCAATCACAGTGTAAGGAATCTCAATCGTTTTCTTTTGACAATTCATTTTCCTCTGAATTTATTTATTGATTAATGATCTGATTGGCACCCTTTGTAGTGGGTATTGCCGGCAATTGTTGTTGATTTTTTGAATGTGATTTTTCCTCTTTGTTCGCCCTATCTTTAGGCAATTTATCATCAAAATTTCTCTTTTTCCATTTCTTAGCCATTCGTTCCCAATACTCTTCATTGAGACTTTTCTTTTTCTCATCTTCCTTAAACTTAACCTTTCTGATATCTTTTGGTTTTTGCTCTTGAAGAGGATCCGCTGTCGGGTTCCATTGCTCACTAACCGTCCAATTAGCTTTAGAAAGCAATTCTTTAGGATAATAATAGACCATCTCCGGCTCATTGTTGGGATAGTCTCCAACATCCCAACGCCCATTATGGTTGGTGTCGATATAAAGTTTAGCATACCATTTACCCGGCTTAACATACGGGAATATAACTTCGCCATTACCACTTGCCCGCATTACATCTACAGGCTTGTCCTGTCCATCCAAAAGCAATACTACATAAGTGCTATCTGCACCCGCAATATTAAGTTTAATCTTTCCAAAATCTTTTTCAGATCCGACTTTCAACGAATAATCAATAGGTAAGTTTACCTTTCCTGTATAAGAATGTAATTGGGCTGAATCGACTCTAAACGTATAAGTGTGATCAAACTTCCAAGGAGCAGAAATATAATATGTCAATTCATCGTTCTGCTTCATTTCTATCTTATAGTCTGTTAATCTAACCTTCGGAATAGTCGTGTCCGGAGCTATTTCGTAGACTGTTAAATATTGATCAACCGTTTCTTTAAGAGGTTCTTTGAATGAAATACAGACTGTATCAGAAGGTGTTTTTGAAAGAAATCCATCCAAAGAGGCAATCTTTGATTCGAAGAAGGTTCGCTTACGTCTCTCCTCTTCTGCTTGTTGAGCCTCTTTCTTAAGCTGCTTCTTTGATTTCTTTTTTAAACTCTTCTTATCCTCTTTTTTTTGCTGTTGCGCTACCGGTTTCGGTTTTCTCAATGTAAGCGTATCTGTCTTTATGTAATTATGATTAAGAGAATCCAAAGTAGCATACGATACATGCATTACGATGCTATCTGCCTCAATCAAGTTTGGAGAAAGAAGGTGATAAGTTAGCTCTTTGAGGTTATTCTCAACGCATACAACATCCGGATAAGGCCTTGGGGGTATATTTCGAACACACGGCAATGCTGTGCTATCATCACCACACTTCATATCAAGTAAAGTGTAAGATTCCTTAGGCTTGTGATAATCTACAATACTTATCTTTGGAAGAGAATCAAGCATTTTATCAAAAGATAAACGAATCGTAGAAGAGTCGGACCTCTCAAATGTAAGTAGCTTCTGTATTTTCTTTTCCGGCACGTAATATCTCAAAAGCAAATTATCCGGCAAATAGACATATTTTGACAGTGAATCTCTATTTAATCCTATAGAATCAGAACGACTCAAGACATCAGCACCGCTCAGATTTGATCTATCATTTGACAATGTATGAGGTTCATTTCCATCAGTAGCAGTTTCATCAATAGTTGAGACTTTCTTCAATTGATTGTTAGCATCCTTATTCGGACCGGACAGAGATTTTCCTAACAATGAATCATTCTTAGATAAAATAATGGAGTCTGTCTTTAACAGTGATGAATCGCCTTGAGCAGATGTCACCTCCAATTCTGATCCGGCCACCCTGGCACGAAAGCTCTCTATAGAGTCATTATCTTCCCTCGGATAAACCATCGTATGATAGGTATCCTTCAAGAATGCCAACCCCTCACCGGTGGGAGATAACATATAATTGCGATCTAAGTCTTGAATAGCGTAAACTCTGTAAGTAGAGTCAGGGATATTGATAATAGAAAACTGCCCCTTTTCAGAGATTGCTCCAACTCTGAAAAAAGGCAGTTTATAAATAGATGAATCAGCCAAGTTAGCATGAACGCCAATCCTAAGATCTTTTACCGGCTCAAGCGTCCAAGCATCAATTACGTAGCCACTCATCTTCATCGAGTCTACATAATCACCGGTAGAAAATGTATAGTAGAAATTCTCAATCGGTGTATTCTCATTATAATCACAAATTGCATCCGTAAAGTTCACAACATAAGTCGTATGATCCTTCAAGCTATCTTGTAAACGAACAATAACAGACTTGCCAGCAGCCAAAATTTCAGGAAAATCAACCTGTGGAGGAGACACAACAACCTTATTCATCTGATCTTTGACTTGGACAATCTCGTCGAACTTCAGAACTATCTTCTTGGGTTTGACCCTCACACTCCCATCCAAAGGTTTTGACGCCAACAAGCGCGGTGGCGTCTCATCATAAGGCCCTCCTTCAGGAGAAGTACGATTGGCACACCCCGAGATAAAACCTACCAACAAGGCAAAAAGAAGGACAAAAACGGGGAGAGTTTCTTTACGAATGCTCATCTGCCTTATTACAATGCTTTACGAATTTTCTCGGCTACTGCAGCCAACTCCTCTTGCGAAGGATTTAACTTACTCTTGCCAAAGTGAATATCCTCTTCTTTCATCATGGGAACCAAATGAATATGGGCATGAGGAACCTCTAATCCAATTACAGCCACACCTACCTTACGGCATGGTATAGACTTCTTAATGGCAGCCGCTATCTCCTTTGCAAATACCATCATTCGACCCAACTCGCTATCTTCAATATCAAAGATATAATCAATCTCTTTCTTAGGAACGACCAATGTGTGCCCCATATTGAGAGGATTGATGTCCAAGAATGCATAAAACTCTTCGTTCTCTGCAATCTTGTGTGAAGGTATCTCTCCACGAATTATTTTAGAAAAAATTGTTGCCATAACCTATCTATTTAATGTTTGAGCGAAGATAAAAAAATCATCCGAATCATATAGAGATATTCACAATCTCCAGTACCTGTTTGCCTCCCGGAGTCTGAATCTCAGCCTGATCTCCAACCTTCTTTCCCATAAGGCCTTTAGCAATTGGAGTATTAACAGAAATTTTACCCTCCTTGATATTAGCCTCAGAATCAGAAACAAGCGTAAAAGTCATTTGAGCACCATTCTTGACATTCTTGACAACAACCTTGTTTAAGATTTGTACCACATCGGTCTGAACAGAACTCTCATCAATTATACGGGCATTAGCCAAAATACCCTTGAGCTGACTTATCTTGCCTTCCAAAATACCTTGTGCCTCCTTAGCTGCATCATACTCAGCATTTTCGGATAAGTCTCCCTTATCTCGAGCTTCTGCTATTTGACGTGAGATCTCAGGTCTCTGAACGCCCTCCAATTCATTTATCTCGGCTACCAGTTTATCGTAGCCTTCTTGCGTCATATACGTGTATGCCATCTTTCTTTAATTTAGTTTTTCTGCATTAAACAATAAGTTCCATACGTCTTTATAGACAAAGAGGAGCACACCTTCCATCTTATTTATTGGCAGGGGCACTCACTCAGTTTGTAAGTCTTTTCACGTACGAATGTCCTACAAAGGTAACAATTATGTTGGCTTATTATCTCATAATAGGTTAATAAGGTGTTTCGAATATATTGAAAAATAAAACCCAAAGGACCTCTTATAGTGCCATATATCGGACTACATTTGGTAAATTTGTGGTGAGCTTCCCTTAGGAATCCTCATTAAGAATTTATTAAATCGTATGGATATTAAGACCCGCTTAGTCTACACATTCATGAAGAGTCGCATTCGAGCTATCGAAAAAAGCTTCGAAGAGCCTATGGAGACTCAGGAAACTCAACTCCGACTTATTTTAAATGAAGTAGGCAAGACTATATATGCACGCAAATTTGGACTCGACAATAATTGTTCGATTCGGACTTTTCAAGATCGTTGTCCCATTAATGATTATGAAAGTCTTAGCAGCTATATCATTGATATGATGCAAGGGCAAAAAAATGTATTGGTTCCGGGCAGATGTGATTGGTTTGCACAATCAAGTGGTACCACCTCTTCCAGGAGTAAGTATCTGCCTGTTCCTCGCAAACATCTTCAACAATGTCATTTTAGGGGTGGAAGCGATACACTTTGGATTTATCTTAACAATCGTCCTGACAGTCACTTCTTCAACACCAAGGGTCTTGTATTAGGAGGCAGTTTCAAACCCGTAAATATTGGACTTACAGCCAAAGCCGGTGACTTATCTTCTATTTTGATTGAAAAAATGCCAAGACTTGGCAATTGCATACGTGTTCCGCACAAGAAGGTCCTTCTGATGAATGAATGGGAAACTAAGATGGAGGCAATTGTCCAAGAGGTCAAAGACGCTAATGTAGGGAGCCTTAGTGGTGTCCCTTCTTGGATGTTGGTAATGATTAAGAAAGTGTTGGCAACTAAAGGATGCGAGAATCTTAGTGAAGTTTGGCCCAATTTAGAAGTGTTTTTCCATGGAGGTATCAACTTCGACCCTTACCGAGAAATTTATAAGGAGCTAATTCCATCTCAACGCATGCAATATATGGAGACCTTCAATGCATCAGAAGGTTTTTTCGGAATCCAAGATGATCCGTCCATATCTTCCATGAGGCTCATGCTTGACTATGGTGTATTTTATGAATTTATACCTTTTGACGAAGTTGACTCTGAACAACCCTCTACCCTTACACTCGACAAGGTTTCTCTACACACACCTTATGCAATGGTCATTAGCACTCTGGGAGGATTGTACAGATATAAGATAGGAGATCTTGTTAGCTTTGATTCTCTCAATCCTTATCGTATAAAAATATGTGGGCGAACCAAATGTTATATCAATGCTTTCGGAGAAGAACTTATGGTTGATAATGCAGAAAAAGCCATTACAGAAGTCTCCAAACTTTTTGACACCTCCATTATAGAATATACAGCTGCGCCTTTACTAATGAAAGAAAAAGGCAAAGGGCGTCATGAATGGTTGATAGAATTTGATTCAGATATGCTGGATAAAGCAACACTTCATCTTTTGGAAAGCAAATTAGACGAAAAACTTAGAGAACTCAACAGCGATTATGATGCCAAACGTTATAAGGACATGACACTTCTTCCTCTTAAAATAACTCAACTTCCCAGAGGCACTTTTCATCAATGGCTCGAAAGAAGAGGAAAGTTAGGAGGACAACACAAAGTCCCAAGACTATCCAATACTCGCAACTATTATGACAGCATCCTAAAAAGCTATCAAGAATTGACTCAAAAATAAATCATCATGAACCCACTTAACATTATCAACAAGTACTACAAAGAGAATTCAGAACTACACAACATCTTACTTAAACATAGTAGTGATGTTGCAGAGTTTGCATGTAAACTTGCGAGAAACTACCAAGCCGATTCATTGGATATCGATCTTGTTTACGAAGCCTCCATGCTCCACGACATAGGGATCTTCCTTACTGATGCAAAAGGAATCCAGTGTTTTGGCAAAGAGCCATACATTCTTCATGGTAAATTGGGAGCTGAAATCTTGAGAAAAGAGGGATTGATGCCACATTCATTAGTAGCCGAAAGACATACAGGTACAGGTCTATATCCTGAAGAGATAATCGAACGAAAACTTCCACTCGAATCAAACCATATCTACTACCCTGTCAGCAATGAAGAGCAAATTATATGCTATGCGGACAAATTTTTCAGTAAAACCAAACTAAATCATATGAAGAGTTTGGATGAGGTTAGAAAATCCATGGCCAAATGGGGCAAAGAGAGTGCCGAAAGATTTGAAAAACTATACATCAAGTTTGGGCTCTAAAAAGAAATTTGTAAAGACTCCGAATGAATTCACGATTACTTCTTTGAATGAATAACATCCCCCTTAAATGTTGGGATGCTGATATGATAACGCACGGAGACGATACGAATAATCACAACCGACAAGACACACAAAAGTTGAATAATAGGCAAAGGAGCAATATCAAAATAGTACATAAATATATAGAAGTGTCCCCCGAGAACACAAGCTATGGCATAAATGTCTTTTCTGAAAATAAGGGGGACTTCATTGATTAAGATATCTCTCAACATACCTCCAAAAGAACCGGTAATTGTACCCATAATAATTGCAAGCCACCATGAAAAGCCAGAGTCAATAGTCTTCGCAACTCCAACTACTGTAAACAGGCCTAATCCTAAAGCATCAAATAAGAATAAGGTATTATCCAACCTAACTAAAGACCTACAGAAGACAATCGTAAATAACAAAGCCATTCCTGTGATAATCAAATAGGATGGTTGCGTCATCCAAAATGGGGTAAGATCAAGCATCACATCGCGGAGTGTACCGCCTCCTACAGCTGTAACAAAGCCTACGACATATGCACCAAACCAGTCAAATCTTTTTGCTGCAGCCAAACGAATACCACTAATGGCAAAAGCGAAAGTACCAAGGTAATCACACCACATCATGAAATCTGTGGCGTTAGAGGGAATGTTAAACATTTATACTATCAATTAAAAACAACTTGCCCAACTGCACCATTAAATGCAAAATACAAGTGTGACATTAAAATAGGATTTCAAAGCAGAGGTCGTCAATCGAAACCTCTTGACATGAATACCCATCTTCATTATACCAAAATCACCTTTTTAGAGCCTCTCTAAAGACCTCAGCATCTTCGCAAGCAGGCTACAGTCCACAAAAGTACAACAAAAGAAAGACGATACAACAATCAAAAGAGGGTTTATACCCAAAGATAACTCCAACAAGATAGCATTAATGAGACCTCATCGCCCCATACATTTCCTAAAATGCTCCTCTTAACAGTATAATCAGGGATTATGTATACATTTAAAATAAGCAGAAGTGAAATATTGACACCTAATGACAACGGGTCTATATCAAGAGTATTCTTCTTGACACAGACCCGTGCAACTTATAAAAGTAAAACTATAAAGTTGTTCTAAGTAACTATTTCTTTAACAATATTACTGAATTAGCCTTGGGCAAGCAATTTCTTAGCGCAAGCAGCAATCACACTGCCTTCAGCCTTTCCGGCCAATTTCTTCTGAGCAAGCCCCATAAGCTTACCCATCATCTTCATATCACTAATACTGTTTTCTTCCATCAACTTTTTCACAACAACCATCACCTCATCTTCAGACAGCATTTTCGGGAGAAATGTAGCTATCACTTCAGCCTCAGCCAATTCGCTTTCGGCAAGTTCAGGTCTACCATTTTCAGTGTAAATATTGGCAGACTCTTTGCGTTGTTTATGCATCTTCTGCAATATCTTTAGTGCTTGATCGTCATGAAGAGTTCCATCAGAACCTTTCGCTGTGATAGCTTCCAGGAACTCTTTTTTAATACCGCGCAAGGCTTCAAGTCTTACTTTATCTCTTTGCTTCATGGAGGTTTTGATACCTTCATTTACTTCTTCGAATATGCTCATAATATTTTTAATTGTTGTCGTTAATATATAAAGTTAGGCAAATCTTCTTCTGTAATCTCGGTCAATATTCTCTTTGACCTCACTTGTGGGCTTGAAAACATCGGCAGAATCCATTCGATCGACAAGAGACTTATCATCCGAAGATTTGGCTGTAGGAATATAGACATTCACATTGACCAAAAGATCTCCCCTGCCATATCCATGCATCGCAATACCTTTGCCTCTCAGACGAAGCACTTTACCCGGCTGAGTACCCGGTTCAATCTTCACCTTAGCTTTTCCATCAAGGGTGGGTACTTCAACAGTACCGCCTTTGATTGCCAAGGGAACAGAGATGACCAGATTATATATCAAGTCATTGGCATTACGAATCAGATTTTCATCCGGGATCTCTTCAACCAAAACGAGTAAGTCGCCATCAACACCTCCCTGTGGAGCGGCATTACCTTTGCCTCTGATATTGATTTGCATTCCTCCGGTCACCCCAGCCGGAATATCAAAGCTAACATTGGCTTTCTCCAGAACTACACCTTTGCCATGACAATGCGGACATGGATTGGTAATAACCTGGCCGGTACCCTGACAATCCGGACAAGGAGTCTGCGTCTGAACTCTTCCAAAAATAGAGTTCTGAACAGAAGTTACATATCCCGACCCATGACACCTATCACAGGTCTTGACTCCATTGGCATCTTTGGCTTTAGATCCATGACACTCACTACATTTGACATACTTGTTGATTGCCACAGTCTTACTAACACCACTGTTAATCTCCTTAAGGGTAAGTTTGACTCTAATTCTCAAATCTGAGCCTCGCTCCCTTCTCTGCTGAGAAGATCCTCCAAAGCCGCCAAAACCTCCAAAGCCCCCTGAAGAAAAGCCGCCAAAACTACCACCTCCGCCATTATTGAAGATGTCTCCAAACATAGAGAAGATATCATCGAAAGACATTCCGGCTCCGCCAAAGCCTCCGCCACCTGCAGCGCCATCGACTCCGGCGTGACCAAACTGATCATATCTCTGTCGCTTATCGGGATCGCTTAAAACGCTATATGCCTCAGCAGCCTCTTTAAATTTTTCTTCGGCCTCTTTATCACCCGGGTTTTTATCAGGATGGTACTTGATTGCAAGTTTGCGGTATGCTTTCTTAAGTTCAGCATCAGAAGCACCCTTGTCAACACCTAATATTTCATAATAATCTCTTTTTGCAGCCATTGTATCCTCCTATATTATTGTCCAACAACAACTGCTGCAAATCTAAGAACCTTATCATTGAGCATATACCCGGTACGCGTACAATCGATGACCTTTCCAACCATCTCTGGGTTCGGAGCCGGCACCATAGCTATGGCTTCAAACAAGCTATCATCAAAAGTTTCACCAATAGCAACAATTGGTTTTACCCCCTGCGTAGAAAGGTAATCCATAAACTTCTTATGAATCAATTCAATGCCCTCAAAAATTGCTTTTGAAGCCTCGTCAACGGCATTCATATTGCTTATGGCACGCTCCATATCGTCAACTACAGGCAACAACTCCTTCAAAGCCTTCTCCCCACCATACTTAATAAGATCGCTTTTTTCTTTAAGAGTTCTTTTGCGATAGTTATCAAACTCCGCCATCAAACGGATGTGATCATTTTTAAGAACATTAAGTTCCTCAGCGATCTTCTCTTCATCAGTCAGTTCGGGAGTTTCAGTTGTCTCATTTTCTTCTGGCTGATCCACTGTCTCCTTTTGTTCTGTAGCTTCGTCATTCAATTTTTCTTCTTGTTCGACTTGCTCTTTCTTAGATTCTTGCTCGCTCATATTGTCATTTTCTTTTATTTTCTGATTAAGAGAAGACGCACTATCCTTTCTATCTTTATGAATACTATTATCAGTTCCTTTGAAACAGGTTTTGTTGTGCTTATTTTTCTTCTTCATTTTACTTTTCCTTTCTATCTTTCTTTTCTATACAAATATGATACCAAAAGACAGATTTGTATGAGTTGACAATTAGACAAAAACATTTGAGGGCCTTGTCTACGATGACACAGCCCTCAAAATATCACTAAATCATTAGCTCTATAATCCTACAAGCCATTAACTACATTCATTATCTGATCCCCCAAGCCGATAGTATAGCCTTGGGTTACAAAAACCACTCGATTGAAAGTATCAGCAATAATGAAGATAGGCAACTGATCCTTGAGCTTTAATTTCATATTATCAACTATCTGGGAAGCAATTCCATCTGTATCTATCCCAAAAACGACATCCTTTGGTAACCCTTGAAACTCAAGGAAATTAAACTTCTTACACTTATCCATAGTTGGGAATAAAAGCACAATCTTTCGACCCCAAGATTCCAATTTACATTTCAATGCGGCAATATCTTTGAGGGCATGATTAGTCGGTTCCTGACCGGGACCAACAATTCCGATGACATAATAACCTCTTCCACAAGCGGACAAAACTGATTCTTTTGATAGCATCCGGGCCTCCTTACCGGGACAAGTAACAGGTGTAAATAAAGACTCTGAATTGAAATTTCCAATCACTTGAACCTGATCTTTGCTCTCTCTCAGCTTAAGATTTATCACTGTTTCTTCACCCTCCTTCACAACAAATGAGGTCATATTGGCAAGAACTCCTCCATTAGCCAAACGCATTCCGGTAACCATAACATAGTAACCGGCTGCAAGATCCAAAGGTTTTTTTAGAAGATTTTGCCATGTAGTACCATTCTCATCATAAGACAAAAGCTTGAGCTGACCATTATCAAATTTTGAAATCGTAAAATGGCTATAATATTTAGGGTTGTCTACAATATTATTTGGCTCATAAGTTGCTCTGAGTTTGCCTTGTGGCACAATTGCAGCAGTGGCAGGACCTTCAAAACTAACTTTATAAACATGATTTCCTTTCCGGTACATTACCTCATCGGTCACCTCATCAATCCAAGCACTGATACCACAACTTCTGGCCACAGCAACGAAGAAGGAATCCAACGATTTAGAATCTGCAACTTTTGAAGTCCAGACTCCTTCAGGCGATTGCGGTATTCTTTGAGCACTCAATGAGTCATTGACAGAGATATTTACCTTACACCACTGAATTAATCTTTGTGGATCTTCTCTATAAGATTTTGCTTTGGAGGGATCAATAACCTTTTTAAAGAATGACTTATAGCACGTAAGATCTTCATACTTAATTCTGGGATTAAGCAAATGACAATCATAATCCTCTCGCCCATCATTATCTATTGTATACCAGAGATGATCATTAAGCACTTCGATAACAATGTCTCTTAAATCCTTATCGGAAAGAGAATTCAAAAGATGTACTGCTTTATCAAGTGTACCCTTCCTATCTGATTCTTCTAAAAACATCTCCAAGACAGAATGATTGCCTCTCGATTTTATAAGAATATCTATCAACGATTTTCTAAGTTTATCTGTCAAAGGACTTTTTAAAGAAGAGACAAATTGAGAAGCCGTTTCATTTGTTAAGAATGTGGAAGTATATGCTGTTCGAATAGAATCTTCTTTAGACAAACGATTGTCATTGACTTTTCTTTGTTCAGCCGTCACCTGTGGCAAATTGGCAGATTCTTTAGGTGGTACAATATCAAAATCAATTGAAAAGAGATCTCCTTCACAATGTTTAAGAGAAACCGTTATCTCTTTTTGTTTTCCAAAAGAAACTCTTGCAAAACCAAATCGACCTTCCTTAGATGCCCATACGATCATATCACCTCTACCCGCTGTCAAAGAACAATGACCTTGAGCATCAGTAATTTTCTTTGCAACAGAATAAAACTCAGCATAATTGTACAGCTTAAATTCAACCAACGCTCCGGCTACCTGATTACCCAAAGAATCCACAACATGGACAGAAACTGCAGAAGTAGGAGCATAATTGGATATGACATTTATTTCAGTATAATTGGCGGTTTTGCTCATTACTTCCTCAGGACCATTATATCGACCAAAAACCTTCGTATGCATCAACATGCCTCGACTGGCAGGAGCATTGAACCAGGCCAAATTGAGAACAGGCTCCGGCTCACAAGCACCCAAGAAATACCATTTACCATCTGCCCAAGCCTCTACCCAAGCATGATTGTCATCTGTATGAGCCCAGCGTGGTGTGTATACCTGACGAGCAGGAATACCGACACTCCTAAGAGCTGCAACCAAAAAAGTAGATTCTTCTCCACATCGACCATAGGCAGTACGACATGTAGCCAACGGAGAACTCGTTCTGGCATCAGAAGGAGTATAAATAGCCTTTTCATGACACCAATGATTGACCTCCAAAATAGCTTGATACATAGGAAGATCCTTTACCCTATTCTTCAGTTGATCATAAAATACTACACAACTGCTATCGAGATGTTCGTTATTGACCCTCTCAGGCACTACAAAATGTCTATACAGAAGGTCAGGCACTAACTTACCCCAAGGCATTTCTCGACGAGCCCTCTCTGCCGCTCGAATATTCATAAGATGGAAACTACCCGGATAATCCACTATATCCGCAACAGGCATATAAGCATACAGAAACTGCATAGCTTCCTTCTCGTAGGGAGACATTTTTGATTTAGAAAAAACATCAAAATGATGACCATGCGAAAGCATAGCTTTTTTTTGATTAAAATCGGCTTGAACAATCTTTCTATAATCCTTCTGCACAAGAAAATGAGATTGGCTCAATGAAACGGAAGGAATAAGTCCAAGCACAAAAGTCAATAAGAATGTTGATAACTTCATGCTGTGTCTTTAATTTAATAGGACAACCTTTCACACAATAAAATGACATTTTATAAGCTCATAGAAAGGCACAAAACTTTCACAAAGTTATTCTTTCTTAACAATAGTTCGTTAAAAAATATCCAAGCCTAAGCGGCTCTGGCAGTAAATAAAATGAGTTCTTTGAAAAGTTTGTCAATAACTTGCGGGTCTGGGCTAATCCCAAACACGCAAATAAATCGTTCA